>DATFGJ010000166.1:0-3079 GCA_035249585.1 Lacipirellulaceae bacterium | reverse complement strand
CCGTTCCGCCAATTCCGGGTCGCCGTTGCTTTCGGCGAGTCGCGATTCGATGTTGGCCAGTTGCTCGATGGCGGCGATCGGCACCCGGCCGGCTCTATCTTCCGCGGCAATGGCGGCGCTGTATAATCTAAGGGCGTCTTCGAAGTATGCGCCGCCCAGTAACGCGTATGTCTGCGCCAGCTCAAGATTCATCGCCGGCTGGTCAAGCCAGCTTGGCGGACAACGACTAAGCAGCATTTTCAATTCCGCGGCGATCCGATTCGCATCCGACTTGGATATCGACTCCCGGCGCCGGTAGATGCTCATGCGAATCCGATCGATCTGGTCGATCAATTCTTCCAACGCCACGAATTTGCCCGCGTCTTCTGTTCGACTGCTAGACTCGGCGCGCGGATCTACGCGCCAGCCCGGATCGCCGTAGGCCTGGTAGGCGCCCCATGTGATGCTGCTGCCATGCTTACGGTAGGTGTCTCGTCGGGCCTCGAACACAGCGTCGCCGAACTGCAATTTGTCCTGCAGAATGCCGCGATAAAATGTTTCGGCAAAAGTGTAAGCCGCGTCGTCGTCGACCGCCCAACCGGCGGCAACCACGCAACGCACGCCGATCTCGATCAATTCGCGGGAAATACTGTACGCCAGCCGATTATAAGCGATGGACATTGGATTGGCTTGAGCGAGATGGCAGCAATTGAGAAACACCAGGTCGGGAACAACTTCCATTTGACCGATCTCGGCTGCGCCGAGCAACAATCCGTCGGACAGTACGACGCCCGTTCGAGGTATGCCGTCTCCGGCCGTGTGCTCGAAGAGACCGTGCGCCGCAATGTGCACGATACGATAGGGCTGCTGATAAAGCGGCGTAATCACGTCGAGCGCCTTGCGGCCCTGCCCTATCGATGATTCGACGTGATAGCCTTGGCGGCTCAGCGCTTCGACCACCACTTCTGCTTCTTGCTCCGCGCCGGCCAGCGAAGCCAATCCATCGGTCGCCGGCCGGTTCGGATGGGGAAACGTTTTGAAGAAACTTTCCGTCGAGGGATTGCCGACGACGTAGGCGAGCGGCTGCAGCGATTGGCGCACGTGGCGCCGAAACGTGCTCGAAGATAGCTGCCTGATGACGCGAGCACGCACCGCAAGCGGCTCGTGTTCCGCCAACATCAGCTCCCAGGGCAAGTTGGCCGTGTAGCCGTCGAGCACGAGCACGATGCGATCGAGCTGGCGCGCCGCGTCCTTGAAGTCGTGCGGCACCATCAGTTGGAACAGGGTGCGGCAAAACTCCGGCTGGTAACTGTGCAGTTGGATCTGCTGGGCGACGAGCGATTCGACCAATCCGGGCTGGCGCTGCTGTACGATGGTTTCGGCCCGGGCGCGCTGGCCGACATGCACGAAGCGCACGCGTTCCGCGATCGCGGATGATTGCCGGGACTGCCCGCCGTTTCCACCCCGCGCAGACGCGTCTCGGGAATCGCTGGCAACCTGGTCTTGTTCATCGGCGTTGGTGATGATCATGCGCTGCCAATACGCCACGGCGCGGCTATCATCGAGCCGTTGCCGGATGCCTGGGCCTCGATCCAGCTCCCGCGGCACTTCCAGGCGAACGCCGAGCTGATCATCGGCGTTAACCTTCGTCGAGAAACCCGTCAACGCGCGCATGGCCGAGATCGCGCTGTCGATGTACAACTCAACGATTTCGAGCGAGCTTATCCTCAACGCGTCGTTGGTCGACTCCTTGAACTTGACATTGGCCTGGACCACGCCGCGCACCAGCGCCTCGACCGACGCCGAAATGGTAAGATTCGCCGTGGAATTGTAGCCCAACAACAACGTCGAGAGAGCAATCTCCCCGTCGCGCTGGCCGCTGCAGTCGCCATACTGGAGAAGATAACGCAACGCTCCGGTTCGAACCGCTTCGGTCAACGTATTGGCTGCGAGCGTGCCATCGTATTTTCCCAATCCCGTAACGACCGCGCCGCAAAGGCTACCGCGCAGCCGTTCCGCCTCGTTGGGCAAACGCAGCACGACAACGGCGCTGCCGATCGGGCCCGCGTAGAGGCCGAGGTTGTAGCGCTCGCTCAAAGCGCGGTCGACCAAGTCGCGATCGATAATCGCTTCCGCCCCCGAGATCGCGTCTTGTTCATAATGACCGACCATGATCGGTTGGGTTACAAAACGAAGATCCATCGCTTTGACTTTTACTCTAAGCGACGGCGCCTGCTGCGTCTTCAGACGCTTGCGCTTCGATTTGCCCATGAGCGGATGGGCGGCTTCTTCGGGCATCGGATAGCGCGGCGCCCCCGCTTCGTAAGTCATCGGCTGCACCGGCGTAGCCGCGCGGGCGGCCGGCGGCCGATCGGTCAATATGCTGGTGATGCCGGTGCGCAGCAGTTCGTCCAACGCGCCAAAGTACTCATCGGTGTTGGCGAGATCACCATGCACTGCGGGCATGTAGTAGCGCCGGCCGATGCCGCCGATCGCTCCCGACAACCAAGTAACCGTGCCATCGCCTTCCGTCGTGCCGATCATCTTCCAGTTTTTGTCGATCTTCTTGATGCCGCAAGCCGTAACGGGAGCGCAACCGTGTACATAGATTGTCTTGTCCCGGTGCGCTTCCGGCAGCGCCGGCGTCGAACCGTCACGCTCCCAAAGCCATTTGCCGGCGCTGAGAGCGGCAACGCTCGGCACCGCCGCTACCTTGTCGCCGAACCAAAAATCCCTCATCTCCTCTTTGAACGCGCTCCATCGGCCAACCGTGAAATAGTCGTCAAACTGAGCGCCGCCGACATCTTGAAAACCAGGTCTCGGCAAGAGCTGCAATGCGCCGCGAAACTCACCGATGATATCGAGAATCGCTTGCAGGTCGTTGCCGAGATCGAGACGGGCCAGGGTGCGCAGCGTGTCCGACTTGCCGATGAGCGCTTCGACCATCGAGTGCGCGCCCTGGTTCGGCGTGCCCAGCATGATAAAGCGCGCGCCGTCGCGAGCCATCAATTCATCCCAGAGCTGAGGGTACTGGTGAACCAGCGAACGGGAGGCCAAACCTCCCATGCTATGGGCGAGCAGCCGTACCGGACGCTCGGGA
>DATFGJ010000165.1:0-3746 GCA_035249585.1 Lacipirellulaceae bacterium | reverse complement strand
GTCCCCGCCTCCAACGGTTGCCATCCAGCGCCCGAACGCTTTCTAGATTGCGCCGACAGCGAGCCCGGCGAGGCCGCTTCAGACTTCGGCGGATCCGGCACCCGGCAAGTGCCGACGGCTGGGTGCGCCGGTCGAGTCGCGGCCGGGACATTGGCAGTCTCGTTTTGGTTACTATTTTGCGCTTCCGAACGATATTTCACCTTCGGCAGCTGCAATACACCGGCGCGCTGAAGGCTTTCCAGTCTGGCCACTACCAACCGCCGCGTCCGATCCCGATCGTTTGCGTCCATGTCGTACGTCAGACCTTCTAGCCTGACGACCTATTGAATTCTGTTCGCGTCAGGCGCCAAATGCCTGTTCGACTGTGTGCCAGTTTAGGCCAGTTGTCCGGCCCGCAAAGGGGCGTTTTGTGAGATTTTCGAGCCTGTTTCCAATAATCCCAATGCGCGAGCCGCGAGATTGGGCTCTTCGCCGACTACTCTGGCCGCGTGCCAACAACTATGATGATTTCAGGAACCACGGGTGGGCGGTTCCACAAATTGATCTCTGGTGTGATTGATAATTGACGCGGAACGGCTGCCGCGCTGCGCGCGCCATTGTGCGCCCGACCTGCCTTTGATTACAGACAGCTCGTATGACCGTTCCACAAGTCGTCATCGTCGGCCGGCCCAATGTGGGGAAAAGCAGCCTGTTCAACTGGCTTGCCGGCGTGCGAATTGCCATCGTCGACGACAAGCCGGGCGTCACGCGCGACCGCGTGATGCACCTGGTTTGTCACAACGATCGCTTCTTCGAGCTGGTGGATACGGGCGGCATGGGCATCGCCGACATGGACAACCTCACGCGCCACATCGAGGACCAGATCAACCTGGCAATTGATTCAGCGTCGGTAATTCTGTTCGTCGTCGACACTCGCGAGGGCATGCTGCCGCTGGATCAGGACGTCGCCCGCCGCCTGCGCTCGGTGAAAGTGCCGATCATCTTGATCGCCAACAAGGCGGATGATGAGCGGATCGATTCCCAGGCCGATGAATTTTATCGGCTGGGCACCGGAAAGCCGCTGCGCGTGAGCACCAAGCAGAACCGCAACCGAGCAGTGGTACTCAACTTGATCGTGAGCAAGCTGCCGCCGCCGCTGGAAGACGAGGCCGAAGAGGGTTCGGCGGAGCCGGAAATGAAGGTGGCGATCGTCGGCCGCCGCAATGTCGGCAAGAGCACGTTCATCAACACACTGGTCAGTGCGCCGCGGATGATCGTTAGCGAGGTGCCGGGCACCACGCGCGACAGCGTGGATGTGCGATTCGAGCTCGACGGCAAGCCATTCGTCGCCATCGATACCCCGGGCATCCGCCGGGCTAAAAGCCGGCAGACGGACATCGACTTCTACAGCACGCATCGGGCTCAGCGGAGCATCCGCCGGGCGGACGTCGTGTTCCTGTTTTTCGACGCCACGCAGCGCATCAGCAAGGTGGACAAGCAGCTGTGCGACTACATCGCGCAGCAGTACAAGCCGTGCATTTTCGTTGTCAACAAATGGGATCAGCTCGTAAACTCGATGCCGACGGAAAAATGGGTTCGCTACCTGCATGACTCATTCGGCATGATGCGTTACGCGCCGATCGCATTTATCACGGGCCAGACCGGTAAGAACGTGAAGGCCTTGCTAAATCACGGGCAGATGCTGTTTCGCGAGTCGCGGTCCAGAGTATCGACCGGGCAGCTGAACCGTATGCTGCGCGAAGCGGTGCGCCAGAACCCGCCGCCCCACGCGCAGAATCGGCAACCGAAGATTTACTACGCTACGCAGGTCGGCATTCAGCCTCCGACCATCGTGCTGTTCACGAACGACCCAAAGCTTATATCCAAAACGTATCAGCGCTACTTACTCGGCAAATTTCGCGATGAGCTGACGTTTGACGAAGTGCCGATCAAACTCTACCTGCGGCACCGCCATCCGGCCGACCTGCGCGACGAGGTTGCCGAACACGGTGACGGCGAAACGGCGAAGCGCTCGCGTGACGTCGAATCAGAACATCAGCCGGCCGACGCCGAAATCACGTAAGAAATCCCCGCCCGCTATTATCGCACCAGTCTGGCCTGAACGCCGAGCGAATCGGACGCGGCCGCGAAGCTGCGCGTAGCTTGCCGCGGGCGATCTGCTCGTGGCCCTTCGCTGGCAACGAGCAATCCCACTGCCCACGCTGAAATGAAGCAGACAACTTCAGCGTAGGAAAACAGCTTCGGCCAGTTCCAATGGGCGGATAGCATCGTGCTTGTCATCTGCATCTACGATCCGTCAATTCGGCCAACATTCGGGCCGAAGCGCGCGAAAACCAATGCTGGTGCCGTCACACGAACGCCGCTGCGCGGCGAGAAATCCATGAACGAGCGATGAAGATTCGATTCGTGGCGGCGGCCTCGCTGCAGAGGAGTTTCAATTACATCCAAAGTCTCAAACGCTGGCAAGGCCGAACTGGCTTAAAGTAGCGGCTTTCGGTAGAATGGCTTCGAATGCGGTAAATCGGAGAAAATGCGCAAGGGAGCTATAATCCGCGTGACAGGTTCCAGGTCGCCGGTATACGCCCACGAGGCTTGTTGCTATCATTTTGGGTTCGCCTTGCAGTGATCGGAATTGAGACTTGTCGCCGCAGACGGGCAGCTTGCGAGTATGGCTCGATAGTTTGTGCCGTCGCGATGCTCACCGGCCACGGCTTAGAATAAGGTTTTGGGCGCATAGCTCAGTTGGCTAGAGCACCAGCTCGACACGCTGGGGGTCACAGGTTCAAGTCCTGTTGCGCCCACTTGAGGCATTGCACAGTTTTCATTTTCAAAAGTTTCCGACTCTCCATGCGGCTCGCTGCAACCTGATGCGTGCGGGCGCTGCACCGGATTCTGCAGCGCTTCACTGAGGCGTCTGTTGGTGAACTCGAGGTGATGCGCGACATACTCTCAGTATGGTTCCAATTGCGATCATCAAAATGGTCGCCGGCTCAGGTACGGCTGCATTAGAAGGCGACTCGAGCATTGCGCCGCCGTCAGCAGTGCGGCCGAAAGCGGCACGCCACATGTTGTAGCCGGCGTCGCCGCCGAAGGCGTTCGGGGCCTTGCGCCAAACGACGTAGTCAGCCGCGTCCACCATGCCGTCGCCGTTGTAGTCGCCGCCCAGCGGCTGCGCAATGCCGAGGAATGGGTGGCCCGTGTTGAACTTAAAAAGCTGGCCAACGCCGCCGTCGAGCTCGACCACGAGTTTCCGCCTGCCGCCAATGACGCCCAGATTCACCAGTTCGATTTCGCCGGTGTCGTAATTGAGCCGCTCGATTGTCGGCCCGACCGACCCGAGAAAGTTCAGTTGAATCCGTTGGCGGTAATCGGCCGCGGTTCCAGTCGGACCCGTGTAGCCGTTTACGACCATAAGATAAAGCTGGTCGTCCACATCGCTTGGATCATCGAGGCTCGGGTCAAGCGGCTTGAGCCACGAAATGATGACGTCGCCTCGGTTCGTGGCATCGCACTCGCCAAAGCCGTCTCTGGTCGCGCATCCACTTACAGTCCAGCCTCGAAGGTACGGATCGTTGCGGTCGGCGGCCCATTCGCTGAACGCAGCGTTCGGAGCACCGTTGTCCGGCTGAAACCCGATCGGAAGCAGAGTCAGCGGAAAATTCGGATCGCCCGTCTGCCCGCGCAAAAACAGAATGTCCTGTGTCGGCAAAGCGCCGTTACCTGGCGTATCGAGGCCGGTCAAATGA
>DATFGJ010000164.1:0-5035 GCA_035249585.1 Lacipirellulaceae bacterium | reverse complement strand
TCATCGCCTGCGGCAGCAGCTCAATGAAATCAACTACCGTGCGCACATACTCGGCGCGCTCCATGAGACGCACTTCGCCGCGCGCCACTTGATCAGCCAGCGGCGTGTTCTTCACGCAGTAGAGGTTATGGATCTTCACCGCGTCGACGCCGAGCCGCCCGAGCTCGCGGGCGGTGGCCATCATGTCATCGTGTGATTCGCCAGGCAGGCCGAGAATGACATGCGCGCCGATTTCAAAGCCGCGCCCGCGGCTGCGCGCCACGGCGTCGATCATTGCATCGTGATGGTGCCCGCGGTTCATCCAGTCCAGCGAGCGGTCATGCACGGTTTGCATGCCGAATTCGACCGACACGTAGGCCGGTTTCTCTGAGACCGGCAAGTCCGAGCCTTCGCGAATCTCCGATCGGAGAGACTCGGCTACCTGCGACGAACGTCGTGCCGCTAATTCCTCCAATAAGTCCAACACCTCATTCGGCACGCAATCTGGCCGCGTCCCGATTACGAGCCCCACCACCTGCGGATGCGAAAGCGACTCCTCATAAACTGTCCGCAGTCGCTCGACCGGCGCATAGGTGTTCGTGGCCGGCTGAAAATACGCCAGGAAGTCGCGGCAATTGCGGTAGCGAAGCCGCATCCGCGCAATGCTCTGGTCGATCTGTCCACGAATGCCGGCCCGCGGAAGCCGCCGGCTCGGGCTGAAGCTGCGGTTATCGCAAAACGTACAGCCTCCGACAGCCACGGTGCCGTCCACGTTGGGGCAGGTAAAACCGGCGTCGATGCTGACTTTCTGCACGCGCCGGCCAAACCGCTGCCGCAGGGCGAAGTTGCAGGCGAAATAACGCAGCCCAGCCTCGTGCCAGGCAAGATGCCGGCGACCCGTAGGCTCGCGGCTATCCACGCCCGTGTCGCTCATCCCCGGCTGAGCCGCCGTAAGTGGTTTGGTTGACGACAATTCGGTCGCTACGTACAGTGTTTCTAGGGCCAAACGTCCTCTCACCACGCCATCATAAATCCCTTTTTCCGGCACCTGCAATAGAGAGAGGCATCATGTACGGAGAGCTTATCCCGCTTGGGGGCGGAGACCCCATCCCTCTGCCCGACCCAAAACGAAAGCGGCAGCTTCTCATCGGCCGCCGCGAGAGCTGCGATATTATCCTCCGTTTTGCCAATGTCTCGGCGCACCACTGCCAGCTCACGAATGAAGGCGGCTACTGGTACGTTCGCGATAACAGCAAGAACGGCGTGAAGATCAACGACGCTCGCATTGAAAAAGACCAGCCCCGACGGCTCGACCCGGGCGACATCGTCGCGATCGCCAAACACAAGTACCGCGTGGAATACGACCCGGCCGAGCTGGGCGCAATCGGCCCGCCGCCGGCCGACGATATCTCCCAGGAGATCCTGCGCGAATCACTCCTGTCGCGCGCGGGACTCGATACCCGGCATATCGGACGCGATCGGATCGGCCGCGAACCGAGCGCGCCGAAGCGCTACGATCCTACGAACATGAAGGCGGGCCAGATCGAGCTGCCCGACGAACCGGTGTAATTAGCAAGGAGCATGGAGCTTGGAGCAGGGAGTCTGACTGCTTCTGACCCCTGCTCCCCGCTCTCGGCTCCCTGCTCTTCCATGTCCCGCAAAAACCGCAAGGTTCGTGCCGACTTCCGCAAGAATCGCGAAGTGCCGGCGCGCGATAAGAGAATCGATCGCGACTCCGTCCGATCGATCGATTCGCCACATGGCGAGCGAGTCAGCGGCAAGGGCAGTATTTCGCGCAAACGAACCGTCGCTGGGGCGGAATTCATCGAGGACGATGCCGGCACACACGTGCTGCCCGAAGTCGACCGCGAAAAGTGCCGCCTGGGCCGCGTGCTGCGAGTCCAAGGCCTGGTCAGCATAGTGCGCGATGAAAGCGGCGCAATCTTTCACTGTGCCACGCGGCGCGTGCTCAAAACCCTGGCCACTGATCAGCGGCACGTCGTGGCCACCGGCGACGTCGTCTGGTTTCTGCCTGACGGAGACAACGAAGGAGTCATTGAGCGCGTTGAGCTACGGCACGGCGTCGTGAGCCGCACCAGCCGCGGCCGGCAACACGTGATCGTCGCCAACGTCGATCAGCTCATCATCGTCACGAGCGCTGCCGAGCCGCGCCTCAAACCCAACCTCATCGATCGACTATTGGTCACCGCGGAAAAAGGCGGCATCCGACCAATCATCTGCATCAACAAGATCGACCTCGTGGAGCCGGCCCACTTGCTCCCTTTGGTTGGCGTTTACGCGCAACTCGGTTACGAAGTACTACTCGTCTCCGCAACCACGGGCATCGGCATCGATCGTCTGCGCGATTGGCTCGCAGGCGAGCAGAGCGTCGTCACGGGCCAAAGCGGCGTTGGCAAGTCATCGCTGCTCAACGCCGTAGAACCCGGCCTTCATTTGCGCGTGCAGGAGGTGAGCGAAGAAACTCAGAAGGGCCGGCATACGACGACCACAGCCGAGCTCGTGCCGCTGGCATTCGGCGGCTATGTCGTCGACACGCCGGGCATCCGCCAGTTCCAACTGTGGGACGTTATCCCTGAAGAAGTCGCCGGCTTCTTCCGCGAGTTGCGGCCCTACGTCAGCCGTTGCCGCTTTCCCGACTGCACGCACACGCACGAAGGCAGTTGCGCGGTGAAAGACGCCGTCGCCGACGGCTGGATCGACACGCGCCGCTACGAGAGCTACGTGCAAATCCGCAGCGGCGAAGAGGCGTGAGATTGCCGTCCCTTATTGCGAACAGCCGAGGGCATGTTCGTCGCCCCAGCTTTAAATCGGTCGAAGGTTTGGATTGTAGCCCCCAGCCCGAGCAAGGGATTACCCGTTCTTGATGGCAACTCCTCAAGACCGCTTACGCTGCGGGCTGTAAACACAGACGTTTTTGCTCTGGGCTGAGGATTGCAGCGGTATGTCTTTTGAGAGATGACCCGGCGAACCCACTCGACGCTCGACGTGTCGTACGATATCTATCCATAACTTTATGAGCGGCAAGGGAGATGCTATCAAGCTGCGGCGGCGCGCGTCGCCGCGGAGAATTAGGCGGCCAACATGACGTTATCACCCGCCAACGCGACATCGAACGATTCCTGGTGGTCGCGGCCCAGTGGCGGGCGCGACGTGCTGCGCGTCGCTGCGCCGATGGTGGTCTCCAGTCTCTCATGGACGATCATGACGTTCGTCGACCGGATGTTTCTCAACTGGGTGTCGCCAACCCTAATGGCCGGGGCTTTTTCCGCCGGTGTCTCCTGGTTCATGCTGATTTGTTTGCCGCTGGGCGTGTGTTCGTACGCGAACACGTTCGTCGCCCAGCATGACGGGGCACGGCAGCACGAGCAAATTGGCCGCGTTGTGTGGCAGGCGATTTGGATCTCGCTCGGCTTTACGCCAATCGTGCTGGCGGCCGTTCCGCTCGCTCCGTGGCTCTTCGGCCTCGCCGATCACACGGCCGGCATGTACGCCGCCGAGGTGAAATACTTTCAGATTCTCTGCGCGTGCGCGCCGGCGATGCTCATCGCGCAGGCCGGCGCGTCGTTTTACAGCGGCCGCGGGCAAACCTGGGTCGTGATGATCGTCGACACGGCCGCCGCCGCCTTGAACCTCTTGCTCGACTACCTGTGGATCTTCGGCTACGGCGGATTTCCGGAGTGGGGCCTGGCCGGGGCCGCATGGGCAACCGTCGTTGCAACCTGGGTGAAGGCGGCGGTCTACGTGGCATTGCCGCTGCAAGCGCGCCACCGGGCGCGGTATGGCACGCTCATCGGGCTGCGGTTCGATTTGCGGTTGATGGGCCGCATCCTGTACTACGGCGGGCCGAGCGGGCTGCAAATGCTGCTCGACGTCACCGGCTTCACTGTTTTTATTCTGCTCATCGGCCGACTGGGTGAAGTGCAATCTGAGGCCACGAGCATCGCCTTCAGCATCAGCTCGTTGGCGTTCATGCCGATTTACGGGTTGCACCTGGCCGTGAGCGTGCTGGTCGGCGAACGGCTCGGCGAGAACCGCGACGACCTGGCCGCCCGCGCGACGTACACCACGATGCAAATCTCGTGGATGTACATGCTCGCCATCTCGCTGCTGTACGTGCTTACGCCCGGGTTGTTCCTGCGCGGGTTTTTCCCGGATGGCGTCACGGGCTCCGCGCAGCAAGCGGCCGTTTACGCCCTGTCCGCGGTACTCTTGCGTTTCGTCGCCACCTATAACTTGCTGGATGCAACGCAAATGGTGTTCGTCGGCGCGATCAAGGGAGCGGGCGACACGCAGTTCGTGCTCTGGGTAAGCCTCGCGCTGGCAGCCATGTTGGCCGGCTTCAGTTGGCTGAGTGTGGAAGTCTGGCGATTGAGCGTTATCGGCTGCTGGACTCTGGTCGTGCTGTGGTGCCTCGTTGCGGCCGCGGCGTACGCCGTGCGGTTCTGGCAGGGCAAATGGCGATATATGCGTGTGATCGAACACGCGGGCTCAGACAGCCCGATACTCCTGCCCGCCGCGGCCGCCGAATAAGCCTAGCGGCACGGCTGATTGACGTTAAAACGCCGTAAATATTGCTTGTCTGACTTCCGGCGGATGGCTAGGATCAAAGTTTGCCTCCCGATCGAAATTCCGGCACCGCGGGATGGTGATCTTCGGGCCAAAACACAGCAAAATCCCAGGCTCGGGTCTTGCCCGTTCGCACGTGGCGGTGCGAAGTGAAACGAGCGTTCAGCTCTTGTGGCAAGCAGAGAAGAGACGCATCCATGTTCAGGCGCTTTCGTACTCGCCGCGGCGAGTACATCCCACGTGGACCACAATCGCGGCGTCATTCTGCACGCATCGTGAGCGATCGTCGGGGCGGTCAGTTGCATATTGAGCTGCTTGAGCCGCGCACGTTGCTCGCCGGAATGCCGCTCATCACGGAGTTTCTTGCAGCGAATGACTCCGGCTTGCGCGACGGCGACGGCAACGCTTCGGATTGGATCGAAATTCAAAACGCGGGCGATATGCCGATCAACCTGGCCGGCTATTACCT
>DATFGJ010000163.1:0-4267 GCA_035249585.1 Lacipirellulaceae bacterium | reverse complement strand
GCACAGATTGCGTGCCGGACATGTGCCCCGCACCATTAATAGTGGCCGTTCGTCCGCCGCGCCGTACAGAAAAAATCGGGCCCGAGAAAATACGCCTAAGCCGGGCGCTGGACGCAACTTTCGCCCTGGTTCGCTCAAACCGCGACACCCCGTCGCGCTAGCACCGGCCGCTGCGGTTGCCGCTTCCCAACGCCACCAACGCCATCACCGACGCCAGGCCTTGTCCGGCCGCGACCACGAGCGGGTGAATGCCCGGCTCCCAAGCGGTCGTCGCCACCCACAGATCGGGCCGCTCCCAACCGTCCACGGTGCGGACCCAGCTCGACGCGGTGGCTGGCCGATCGGCCTCGCGTGCGCCCACCCCCTCGACACGGCACGACAACATGCCCACTCCCAAAAGCAACAGTGATATGCCGACAATAAATCGCACAGCGCGGAGTGGCGCTCGACACCGACCAGCCCTTACGGGCGACGGGCCATTTAACGGCGGAGGGCACCAGTCGCCTTGGCGACTGGTCGACCCGGCGCGTTCACGGTCGCGTCAATGAGCGCTAAAGGAAGGAAAAGACGGGCAGGGAAGGAACGAGTTCTTTGAGCCGCATCACTGCGGCCGCACACTCGCAAAGCACCCCGCGTGCCGAGCACAAGCGCGCAAACAGAGCTCACCGCCAAAGCCCTTGAAACACGGCAACTTGCGCCGCGGGCCCCATCGCAGTCGGCGGCATTTGGCGTGCCACACGTTGCCCCAACGCAACAAACCGCGCAACAGAGCGATGCCAAACATCAACGATACGTGCGACGACTTCCACAAGTACCGCTCTGGCTCTCAGCTCTCAGCTGTCGCTCTGCCCTCTTCCGCCGTCACACTTTCCGCCGCCCGATCTACCGGCCTGTCAAGCCAATTTTCCCCCACGCGCGCCGCCGTCCTTGAACTTGAATTTTTTGCGCGCTTTTCACCCCAAACCATTTGGCCTCGCGCTACCTGTGAGTACAATTCACGTAGAAGCAAAACCGATCATCAACCACGGATTACACAGATACTGCGGATCTTGATGCGATAGCCAAAAAACGACATCTTAATCCGTGTTCATCCGTGAAATCCGTGGTCAGTTTTATCCGGAAATAAGTCGTCTAACGGATTCCGCCGCGTGTCCCGCAACCGCATCCTCCTGCGTCGCACGATTGAAGAAGCCGAGGGCTACATCGAGCTCGGCATGAGCGAGCACGCCCTGCGCAGCCTGCAGCGTCGCGGCGCGTTGGTGCACGGCAACGGCCGGGCCTGCTACCTCATGGGCGAGACACTGCGCGAGCTGTCGCGCTACGAAGAAGCCCTGTTGCCGCTGGAGCGCAGCGCCGCCCTGGTGCCCGACGACATCCACGTCCTCTTGGCCCTGGCCTGGTGCTACAAGCGCACCGGCCAACTCGCCAAGGCGATCGAATCCCTGGAGCGCGCTGTCCAAGTCGACCCGAGCGAAGGCGTGCTGCACTACAACCTGGCCTGCTACTGGAGCCTCGCGCGCAACCGCACGCTCGCCCTGAAATTCCTCTCGCAAGCCCTGGAAATCGACGCCAACCTCCGCGACCTCATCGCCGACGAACCGGACTTTAACCCGCTCCGTCACGACCCGGATTTCATCGCGCTGACCGGCGCGATGGCGTAAGAGGTTCTCAGCTACCAGGACTGAGCATCAGTATCGAGCATCTCGGACCAAGTATGAACCCTCACCTTGCCTTTCCCTAAGGGGTAGAGGGATATGTGCCGGTTCAATCTCCGTGCTCCAAGCTCTCCGGTCCTTGCTCCCAGCTCCTAGCGCCCCTCTGCGCGTCCTTCGCGCAACAAGAAACCCCTCGGCAGCAAAGGGCGCTGACGCGAGGGGTTTGACTTGCAAAGTGCGGCGGCCAGCAATCGCGGCCGCCGACGCTTGTGTTAGCTGCTGAGCTCGGTGGCAATGCTTTCGAACGTCAGGTTGGCGTTCGTGCCGATCGAGCGGATCGCCGTGAGGCACACGATCACGATGAGAGCCAGCATCACCGCGTACTCGACGGCCGTCGGGCCGTCTTCCGAGGCGAGGAACCGATGCAACTTTAGAGCAAAGTTCTTCATTGCAATTCTCCGAGTTGTGAGGCTGAGCGGCTTGTGGCCGACAGCCCGCAAGTTGTGAATGGAGCCAACCGCAGCAGTAAATCTCGGCGAGTTGCTCCACATCGACCCCCGGCGGCCGCCGACGTTCCGCAGCGCGGAATCGTCGGCGAGCCTGCGTGCCGCCGCAAGGCCGCTACAGTTAACGCCCAAAGTGCGAAATCAACCCCTCCAGCTTTCAAAGATTCCTCCGCGCGATCCTGATGCGCGCGGAAGGCAACGCTAACATCCATTCGGCGGCCAGGCTGCCATCCGAGGCGCGATGCACGCATGGCGCACGCGGAAGGCCCTATGGCTTTGCGTCCCAGCCTTTCGACTGGTTTGCCTTTTTCGAGGATGATCACGCGGCAGGCCCTTAGTTGGGCGCGCAAAGCGACCTTCGCGATGTCGCGGTCAGGCTTAGCCTGAAGCGGCCCGGGAAGAGAAGCCAAACGCGCGGCCGGGCGCCACGAGGGCGCGCAGCCATCAGCCCGACGCTCAAAGAGCATCGAGCTTCCATTGCAAGACTAGGTTATTTTCCCGCACAGTCAAACTTGCCGTGTAACGAGCGGTCCGAGAATGCCGCGCAGGAGTTTCGCAAAATAACGGACCTGCGGGGCGACGCGCAAGCGTGCGGTTCCTTCCGGCGGTTTTGAAACGGCTTCAAACAAAAAAACTCGGCCGGCGAGCTAATCGAAAAGCCCGCCGGCCGAAGCACATCGCTATTTTGAAGCTAACGGCTACGAGCAAATGGAATTCGTCGCTCCTCGCTCCTCGCTCGGCTAAAATCTCCACTCCGCGCCGATTTGCACGCCGTGGATGATCAGCGAGCCATTCGAATCCACCAGGGCCACGTCGGCTTCGTTCGCAAAATCCTCCGGGATCTGGTCGACCGACAGGCCGACGCCGCTCACGGCTACGGCCCGGTAGGCGAGCACGCCGCGGCAGTTGCAGGTGAAGTTGTAGCTCGTGCCGATGAGCATCTCGCCGGCGAACGCGATGTCATCCTTGTCGGCCGAGATCACAGCGTCGGCGCCCGTTTGTGTCCAGGTGGCCGGACCGAACTCGCCGAACACGCGCTGGTAGACTTCGATGTGGTTATTGTACATGCCGAAGCTCGAATTCCAGAACAGGTTGCACCTGCATGAGATCGAGTAGTTCATGTTGGCGCCGAGCTGGAAGCCGTAAAGCTCGTTGTCGACTTCGATGTCGTAGACCAATTCGCCTTCGCCGTCCCATGGCGTATAGGCCGGTGGCGTGAGGACGCCGGGCGCGCCGGTGGCCCACATCGTGGCGTAATCGAAGTCGTCATCTAAGCGCAGGTACCGCACGCCGCACAAAGTCGCCATTGAGAACGACGAGCCGTGGTGCGGGGCGCATTCCGTTGCGCCGTAGCCGTGGCAATCGTCGCCCGCGTAGCCCATGCCGCACGCGTCCATGCCGCACAGCGGCAGACGCAGGAAGTTCAGCTCGACGTTCTGCGCCCGGAAGCTGGTCCGCACGCGCTGGGCCAGGATGCGAACGTCCGTATCATTGACCGGGTCAACGGGCATCTGGTAGTCGTACCATTCGTTCACATTGCGGCCGTTGTAGCTGAGGCCGGCAAAGTTCTTCATGCCGTAGATGCGTTCGGTGTCAGTCGGGATCGAGTCAATCACCGAAGCTGTGTTCACGTCGTCGTCAAGAATCCAGGCGCCGAATTCCCAAGCATACTCGTGCACATCGCAGCTGTTGCAGCTGTTGTCGCAGCCGTAGCCGTAACCGTACGGCGTGCCGCAGGCGCTATGGCATTCGTCGTGGCCGCCCGCAAACGTGCTGCCGAATCGAAACTCAACGCCCGAGCGATAATCATGATCGACGTGGCTTGTCGAGAGCGCCGTCCACTCGGCCGGCGGGTAGTACGGATAGCCGGCCGGCGTGTCGAACATTGCCGTAAGACGGCGATAGTCCGAATCGTCGCGGGTCATGTACAAATAGTACACGCCGCCGAACCAGTGCGAGTCGTGATGCGGGTTGTCGAAGTAACCGCCCAGGCCCCAGTCGCCGTGTTCGTCGCAGTTCGCGCCTACGTCGCCATAGGGGTAGCTTGTGGTCGGGTAGCCGCTGTGGCCGTTCTCAACGTGCGTCATGGCGCCGTTCGAATTCAGC
>DATFGJ010000162.1:0-3750 GCA_035249585.1 Lacipirellulaceae bacterium | reverse complement strand
TGAAATGATCGTTGACGATATCCAGCAGCTTGCGCCGGCGGTCGAAACGCGTGTCGTCGACGTCTCCCGGCCGCTCGAGATCACGAACCTTAAATCCCTCGCGCACCGGGTCATCGCCCAGGCTGAACGCGCCGTACGAGGAGCTCAAGTAACCCGTGCCCGCATAAATGTTTGGCAGGCTCGGGATGCACACATACGGCGGCAGATCGGCCCGCGGGCCGAACTCGTGCGACACGACACTGCCGAAGCTCGGGTACTGCAGCGCCGGGCTGGGCCGGTAACCAGTGAACATATTGTGCGTGCCGCGTTCGTGAGCCGCTTCGCCGTGTGTCATCGAGCGGCAAATTGTCAGTTTGTCGGCCACGGTGGACGTCTGCTTGAGCAGCTCGTTCACGCGCACCCCGGTCACGTTTGTGTCGATGCTCCCCAGCGGACCCCGATACTCGACCGGTGCGTACGGCTTGGGATCAAATGTTTCCTGGTGGGCGATGCCGCCCGGAAGAAAGATGTAAATGACGCTTTTGGCGGTGCCTTCCTTGCTCACAAAATGCTTTTGGGCCGCCTGCAACTGCTGAGCGCGAAAGAAGCCCGGCAACGAAAGCCCTAATCCGCCGATCGCCCCGACCGTCAAAAAACCGCGGCGACTAATTGGATTTCCCTTGCAGCAGCTCATCGTCCTCTCTCCTTTGCGAAGCACATTCATTCAAACGCCACAAACGACTTCGCGCGGGCGGAAGTTCGTGCGGGCGCGGATCAATGCTCGGTATCGTCGGAAGAATCGCGGACTACTAACGTCGGGCGATTGGAGGCGGGGAATTGCACTGGCGGAGCGTCCGAGACGCAAATCGTATGCCGCCGTGCGGTAGGTCAAAAGTCAGGCTAACCCTGGTGCGACGAGTTGTCAAGCGTTTGAACCGGTGGGCCGACGACCGGCTCAAAAGCTCGCGCCATGAGTGCTGCAGTCGGAGTACACGGGCCCACTCGGCCACGACTCACGCTCCGAGTCGTGCTGCGACTGGCCGAAATGCGCCACGGCGAGCTAGCAACTGCCGGCCTGGTCGATCAGAATCTTCCCCATCGTCGGTGGTGTTGTCGACTGGCAGTAGGTCGACCATGCTCGCAGCGGATGATTCGGCCGCAGACGCCGCGTCGATCGCGATGGCATTCACAAGTTCGTCGTCGAGCAGGTCCGAAGAAGGAATTTCAGCAAAGTCGACGGCCCTCATCGCAGGCTTGAATCGAATGCGCTCGGGCGCGACAGGCATCCAAACGGCGCGCGAGACTGGCCTTTCGCGGAGCAAGTCGCTTGACGTTTGCGAGACGGTTTCGAGCGCGGCCTCATAAAACGTTAGCGCGATGTGCTCCGCGCCCGTCGCCGCAATTTCCAATTCACCCAATCGGATGCTGGGGTCCGTCAACTCGTGCACGGTCAATGTGCCGTTTGAAATGGCGTACAGATGGTCACCGACCTGCATGGAGCGCTCGACGAGTGTATCGTGCTCAATGATCCCCAACGGCGTGAAACCCTCATCGAGGTCGATGCGGAAAACCTGGAGGCCGCCTTTCCCTGCCTCGAACATCGCCCCTTGCTGGTCAACGTCGGAGAACCAGGCAATGTCCTCGGCCGTGTAAATCGGCAGGGCAAAGATTTGGTCCGCGGAAAAATAGCTGACCGCATGATGATCGCCGTCGCCACGGCTCCAGCGGTCGCCCGTGGCCGGTGTCATGGTCGACCGCCCGCCATCAAAGGAATAGCGGTGCAGAAGTTGCGGGTCCGTCAAATCCGAGACGTCGAAGATCGAAACCTGCAATTCCTGAAACTGGCCGGTGACTTCGTCAGCATCTCGGCCGATCGCTAGCAAGTGATTCTCATCGATTGGCTGCAGGTAATCGGAGAAACCCGGTATGTGCAGCTCGCCACGCAACTGCGGGTTTACCGGATCGCTGAGATCGACGACAAACAACGGATCGGTCTGGCGGAACGTGACAAAGAAAACGGTGTTTTCAAGGAAGCGAACCGAATAGAGTTGCTCGTTTGTCGCGATACCGTCCAGGCTGCCAACGACTTTGAGCTCGTCGCCGACTTGCTCGAGCACGTGAAGGCTTTGCCCGACCGAATTCCATCGCGCCTCCGTGACCACGCGCAAACGTCCATTGTGCTCATCGGCAGCGAATTGATTCAAGAGCGCTCCATCGAACTCGCCTGTGGCTACCAGTTCTATGTCATGTGACTGGTTATCAATCTCGAACTTCCAGACGCCAGTCTTCGGCATTTCACCTGCGGACCATAGACCAACCTCTGACCACTGTTGATTCGGTGCTTGCTCCGCGAATACGTAGATCGAATCTTCGTCAACGTAAACTTGCTGCAGACCGTTGGTCATAATCGTGGCGGTTGCCGCGGGCCCCATCACATCACTTGTCAAATCGAACGTTGCGACCGTCACGGCGTGTTGGTCCAGATGCGACGCGGGCCGGTAGATTTCCGTGGCACTCAGGAAAGGCGATTCAGAGATCACGCTGCCATCGAGCGCCATGCTGCGAAATTGCGGGCCGGCGGCAAAAATCTCCTCGCGCACGCGGGCCAGATATTCATCCCGCGCTTCGTAAACGTAATTGGCTTCGACCACCGGATACCATGCCATATCGACGGCAAGCCTTATCTGCTTGCTCTCGGCGATTGGCGCGGTTTGTTCGGCCCCACTGGTTCCTTCGACTGGCCGCGCGATCGGCATCGGCAGATGCATGTCATTCGTCAAAACTAATCGCAATTGGCCGTCAACGGTCCTCGACGTGACCAGCTGGCCGTCCATCTCGGTTTTGTGCACGAGCGTCGGCGCGGCACGGTCGGTGATATCGAGTAAGGTCACGGTGGTCGCAGGCGGCTTTATCTCCTGCGGTGAGAATGCAAGGTCGTCGGTGAACAAGGGCATGCCACTCCAGATCAATGGCCTGCCCAAGCGGAATGGACTACCGAATCCCGCCATTGCCGACGACGATACAAGCGCCAGCCGATCGCCGGACAGGTACATTCCGACAGGCCGCTCGTCAAGCTGCACGCGCGACACGACCTGCAATTCCTCGCTGACACCGGCCTTGACAATCACCAGGTCCTTGCCGGAGATGAGATAGAGATGTTCGCCGTCGGTTTCCACGAGGTCAGCTTCATCGACCCCGGCCACCTGAACGTTCGTCGCGGAGTGCGCGCCGTTGAAGTTGACATTTGCACTCGCCCGCAATACGGGTGCGAAAACATCACCGTCAAGCGCGTCGGTGTAATCGATCGTGTGCCAATTCCATCCGTAGTGGTAAGTCGACTGGCCGAACAAGTGGCCGTATTGCGCTGTAGCCGCCTCGAGCAGCCAGGCTTCGAATTCCGCGGTGGATTGGAATCGCTGTAAGTCGCCGTTGGTAGCGACGGGTATGGTTGTCTCTTGGACAGGTAGTGGGACCGATGCAGCCGCCGCCGAAAACTCGTCGCCGGCCGAAAACACTGTGACGCCGGCAGGATTCATCGCGGCAGGGCCGTCGGCGCTCATCATAAAGCGGTCCTCCAACCGCTCGGCATGGAAGCGCCCTGCTCGTACCAGCTGCGGAGCGCTGCGTCGTCGGTCCGAGTCGAGAAGCCAGCCAATTCGGGAAAGACGACGTGTAAGCATTGCTGTCACCTGCGGATTTTGAGATGAGAACGGTTGCGAGGACTGGGATCGCAACTTGCAGCCGTCGGGGTTTTACAGCGAACCCCGAACG
>DATFGJ010000161.1:0-6579 GCA_035249585.1 Lacipirellulaceae bacterium | reverse complement strand
CGCTTCCTGAAAATCTTCTGCGACATCGTCGACCTGGGCAGCTTCTCGCGGGCCGCGAAGGCGAATGACGTATCGCAATCCAACGCCAGCCAGGTGGTCCACCACCTGGAGGAGCACTTAGGCGTGCGGCTCATCGACCGCTCGCGGCGACCGTTCGTCGTCACCCCTGAAGGTAAACGATTTCACGAAGGCTGTCGCGTGATTGTCCAGCGTTACGACGATTTAGAGCGAGAAGTCCGCTCGCTGCACGAAGCGGCCGCCGCGCGGCTCACCGTGGCGTCGATCTATTCGGTCGGGCTGGCGCACATGAGCGGTTATCTTCGCGAGTTTCTGGCGGCGCATCCGAAGGCCGACGTGCGGCTGGAGTACGTGCACCCGCACCGCGTGTATGAAGCGGTCGATCACGGGGAGGCCGATTTGGGGCTTGTGAGCTATCCGGAAGAATCATCGAGCCTTGGCGCACTACCATGGCGCACCGAGCCGATGGTGGTGGTGTGCTATCCGCAGCACCCGCTCACTCGGCGGCACAGCGTGCCATTGGAAGCGCTGCGCGGCGAGCCGTTCGTGGCATTTCAAGCGGGCCTCAAGATTCGCGAGGAAATCGACCGGGTGCTCGCGCTGCACCGAGTCCCTGTCCGCGTCGCCTTGGAATTCGACAATATCGAAACGATCAAGCGCGCCATTGAAATCGGGGCGGGCATCAGCCTGTTGCCCGAGCCGACCATCGCACGAGAGATCGAATCCGGCACCCTAGTGCAGGTTGAAATCGAAGGCCGGCCGCTCGTGCGCCCGCTGGGAATCATCCACCGCCGCGACCGCAAGCTCAGCGAAACGGCGCAGCGGTTTATCCATCTTTTGCAATCGGAAGCGGCGCGACCAACCACTGAAGAACAGTCCGTGGCGGCGCTCGCCGAATCCAACGGTCACAATGGCAAGCCAGGCCGCAAACGAACGCCCGTTAAGAGTTAGTCCTTAGAATAATCTCACGCAAAGGCGCCAAGGCACAAAGGCTTTCAAACACCGCACAAACAACACATAACCGCACTCCTGATCAAAACAGTTAAACCACACGGATAGGTTGATTATTGTTAAAGGCCTTTGCGCCTTAGCGCCTTTGCGAGAGACTTTTCCGCCGCCGTAAGCAGGGAGGAAATTGCCATGACGAAACAGAATAGCTTCCCGCGGCGCTTCGCTTCGCTTCCGCCAAAGCAGGGATTGTACGACCCGGCGTACGAGCACGATTCGTGCGGCGTGGGTTTTGTCGCGCACATCAAGGGCCGGCGCAGCCACCAGATTTTGCTCGACGCCCGCGAAGTGCTGCACAACATGGACCACCGCGGCGCATGCGGCTGCGAGCCGAACACGGGCGACGGCGCCGGCATTCTTACCGCGCTGCCGCACGAGTTTCTGGAGCGCGTCGTGCGCGAAGAGCTTGGGGCCGAGCTTCCGCCGCCCGACCAGTTCGCCGCCGGTATCGTGTTTTTGCCGACCGACGCGGGCCAGCGCGCCAAATGCAAAAAAACGATCGACGACATCATCGCCGCCCACGGCCAGCGACTTGTCGGCTGGCGCAAAGTGCCAACTGAAACCGGAAAAGCCGACATCGGTCCCAGCGCCAGAGCCGGCGAGCCCCATATCGAGCAGCTCGTGATAGCCGCCGGCGGCGGCCTTTCGGGTGACGCATTCGAGCGCCAGCTGTACCTCATCCGCAAACAGGCCAGCCACCGCCTGCGCGGAGACCAATCGATTGCCCAGTGCAAGATGTGCTACATCTGCTCGCTCTCGACGAAGGTGATCATCTACAAGGGGATGCTCACCACCGAGCAGCTTTTCCGCTATTACCCCGACCTGGCCGCGCCCGACTACACGAGCCACCTGGCGATGGTCCACTCGCGGTTCTCCACCAACACGTTCCCCTCGTGGGATCGCGCCCAGCCGATGCGCTTCATGAGCCACAACGGCGAGATCAACACGCTGCGCGGCAATATGAACTGGATGCAAGCCCGCCAGGGCGTCGTGCAAAGCGACCTCTTCGGCGAGGAGCTTTCAAAACTGTTCCCCGTCGTCGAGCCGGATTGCAGCGACTCGGGCACATTCGACAACGTGCTGGAATTCCTGCTCATGACGGGGCGCACGCTGCAAGAAGCCGTGATGATGATGATCCCCGAGGCCTGGCAGAACCACGAAACGATGCCCGACGACAAGCGGGCCTTCTACGAATACCACTCGTGCCTGATGGAGCCCTGGGACGGCCCTGCCTCGATCGCGTTTACCGACGGCAAATACATCGGCGCCGTCTTGGATCGCAACGGTCTGCGGCCCTCGCGCTATTACATCACGCATGATGACCGCGTGATCATGGCCAGCGAAGTGGGCGTCCTGCGAATCGATCCGCAGAACATCAAGGCCAAGGGCCGGCTGCAGCCGGGGCGCATGTTCCTCGTGGATTTCGAGGAAGGCCGGCTGATTCCTGACGAGGAGCTGAAAAGCGACTTCGCCAGCCGTCGGCCGTACGCCCAATGGCTCGGCTCGCAGCGGATCGATCTCAACGACCTCGGCACCAGCAAGGAACCGCACGGCTTCGAGCCCAAGACGCTGCTCAAACGGCTGCAGGCCTTCGGCTACACCGTCGAGACGATGCAGTTCATGCTGCTGCCGCTCGTGCGCGAGCTGCGCGATCCGGTCGGCTCGATGGGCAACGACTCGGCGCTCGCCTGTCTCTCCGACCAGCCGCGGATGCTCTACGATTATTTCAAGCAGCTCTTCGCCCAGGTCACGAACCCGGCGATCGACTCGATCCGCGAAGAAGTGATCATGTCGCTCGAATGCTACATCGGCCCCGAGCGCAATCTTTTGGAAACGACCGAAGAGCACGCCTCGCGACTTCGCATCCCGCACCCCATTCTTTCCAACGAGCAGCTGGCAGCGCTCAAGCACATGGACTACCGCGGCTGGCACACGAAAACGATCGATATCACCTGGCCGCGCGGCGAAGGCCACGCCGGAATGACCAAGGCGCTGGAGCGGATCTGCGCCGAAGCGGAAGCCGCGATCGACGACGGATTCTCACTTGTCGTGCTATCCGACCGTTCCGTCGCCCACGACCGCGTGCCGCTCAGCACGCTGCTCGCAACGGGCGCGGTCCACCATCACCTTGTGCGCAAAGCGAAGCGCACGCGCATCGGCATCGTCGTGGAATCGGGCGAGGCGCGCGAAGTGCATCACCATTGCTTGCTTGTCGGCTACGGCGCGGACGCAATTAATCCGTATTTGGCGTTCGAGGCACTGTGGCAATCGCGGCGCGAGGGGCTGCTGCAGCGCCCCGAAGGGTTCGACCGGTCGGATCAAAGCGGCGAAGGAAAAGAACATCCGGCGATCGAGGCCGGCGCCGACGGCGAGCTTTACGATCCGGTGACGAAGGAAGACCACGATCTCGTAGCCGCCTATCGCAAGGGCGTCGCCAAGGGCATGCTCAAGGTGATGGCCAAAATGGGCATCTCCACGCTGCAAAGCTATAAGGGTGCTCAGATCTTCGAAGCCGTCGGCCTCAAGAATGATGTGATTGACCGCTGCTTCGCCGGCACGGCGAGCCGCATTCAGGGCGTCGACTTCCATGTGCTCGCCGAGGAGGCGCTGCGCCGCCACGCTTTGGGCTATCCCCAACAGCTTGTTGATGAGCTGCCTTTGCTGCCTAATCCGGGTGAATTCCATTGGCGTGCCGACGGCGAGCGTCATATGTGGGACCCGCCCGCGATCGCCGACTTGCAGGTTGCGGCTCGTAACAACAGCGCCGATGCTTATCGCCGCTTCGCTGATCATGCCAACCGCGATGCAGAAACTCGCTGCGCGCTGCGCGGCCTGCTAAAGCTAAAAACTGGCGCGAACGGCGGACCGATTCCGCTCGACGAAGTCATGCCGGCCAAGGAGATCGTCAAGCGCTTCTGCACCGGCGCGATGAGCTTCGGCTCCATCTCGGCCGAGGCGCACGAAACGCTGGCCGTCGCCATGAACCGTCTCGGTGGCAAAAGCAACACGGGCGAAGGCGGCGAGGATCCCGAGCGCTTCAAGCCGCTCCCCAACGGCGACTCCAAGCGCTCCGCCATCAAGCAGGTGGCCAGCGGCCGATTCGGCGTCACCATCTGGTACCTGGCCAATGCCGACGAGCTGCAGATCAAAATCTCGCAAGGCGCCAAGCCCGGCGAAGGCGGCGAGCTGCCCGGCCGCAAAGTCGATGCCAACATCGCCCGCATCCGCTATTCGACGCCTGGCGTGGGCCTCATCAGCCCGCCGCCGCACCACGACATCTATTCTATTGAAGATCTCAAGCAGCTGATCCACGACCTGAAGAACAGCAACCCCTCGGCGCGCGTGAGCGTGAAGCTGGTTTCGGAAGTCGGCGTGGGTACGATCGCAGCCGGCGTGGCCAAGGGTTTTGCTGATCACATCCTCATCTCCGGCGACACCGGCGGCACCGGCGCCTCGCCGCTCACGAGCATCAAGCACGCCGGTTTGCCCTGGGAGCTGGGCATCGCCGAAACGCATCAGACCCTTGTGCTCAACGATCTGCGCAGCCGAGTCGTGCTGCAAACCGACGGCGGCCTCAAAACGGGCCGCGACGTCGTGATTGCCGCCATCCTCGGCGCCGAAGAGTTCGGCTTCGCCACAGCGCCGCTCGTCGCGCTGGGTTGCATCATGATGCGCAAATGCCACCTCAATACGTGCCCGGTCGGCGTCGCCACTCAGGATCCCGTGCTGCGCAAAAAGTTTGCGGGCCAGCCGGAACACGTCACCAATTATTTGTTTATGGTCGCCGAGGATGCCCGCCAGGTCATGGCTGAGCTCGGCTTCCGCACAATCGACGAGATGGTCGGCCGCGTCGATTGCCTCGAAACGAACGCCGCAATCCAGCATTGGAAAGCCGACGGACTCGATCTCACCGAGCTGCTCACGCCAATCGAGAAGCCGCACGCGGATGTCGGCACGTATTGCATGCGGCCGCAGAATCACGGCCTGGAACTTTCGCTCGACCGCATCAGGCTGCTTGACCTCGCCCGCCCGGCACTCGAGAAGGGAACGCCCGTTCGCGCTGCGCTGGACATCGTCAACACCAACCGCACCGTAGGCACCATCCTCAGCCACGAGATCGCCAAGCGCTGGGGCGAAGACTGCCTGCCCGACGGAACGATCCACTTCAAGCTCAATGGCTCGGCCGGCCAAAGCTTCGGCGCGTTTCTCGCGCGCGGCGTCACGCTGGAGCTGGTCGGCGACGCCAACGACTATGTGGGCAAGGGCCTGTCGGGCGGCCGGCTGATCATCTACCCGCCCGCCAATTCCAGCTTCGTGCCCGAAGAGAATATCATCATCGGCAACGTGGCACTGTACGGCGCAACGAGTGGCGAAGCATTTTTCCGCGGCCGGGCCGCCGAACGCTTCGCCGTGCGCAACAGCGGCGCCCACACAGTGATCGAAGGCGTCGGCGACCACGGCTGCGAGTACATGACCGGCGGCCGCGTCGTGATCCTCGGCCCCACCGGCCGCAACTTCGCCGCCGGCATGAGCGGCGGCATCGCCTACGTGTGGGATCCGCGAGTCGAGTGGGACCCGCGCGAAGCCTTCCTGGCCAACTGCAATCTGGGCATGGTCGAACTGGAAAAAGTCGAAGCCGAACAAGACATCGCCGAGCTGCGCGCTCTTATCGAAAAACACCATGACTATACCGGCTCCACCGTCGCCGCCGACGTGCTCGCGCGCTTCGACGAAGTGCTTTTGCAGTTCGTCAAAGTGATGCCCACGGACTACAAACGCGTGCTTCAAGAAAAGAAAGCCGCGGAGATCCGCCAGGCGGTGGCCGTGGCATAGAACATTTCCTCGGTAACGTTTTGCTGCGTCCCGGAGGGACGCGTGAAAATAGCCCAGCGATTTATCGCTGGGAAACGGAGGTTTGCAAGTCGACGAAAGTCCCGTAGGGACGACTGAAACTTTGAATACGAGGTAGCCTATGGCGCAATCGTATGTATGCACATTGTTTCATTGCGTGTTCAGCACGAAGGAGCGCCGCAAAACAATCTCGGAAGACTTGCAAGAACGTTTGTGGCCCTACATGGGCGGTATCGCCCGCGAGAACAAAATGCGGGCGCTGGCCATTGGCGGAGTTGAAGACCACGTGCATTTGTTGTTATCGATACCGTCGACATTAAGCATTTCCAAAGCGATGCAATTGATTAAGGGCGGATCATCAACATGGGTTCACGAAACGCTTCCGGAGTATAGCCATTTCGAATGGCAAGAAGGCTACGGTGCTTTCAGTATTGGCGTATCACACGTCGACGACACCAAACAATACATCGCAAACCAACGAGAACATCACCGAACGAAGACTTTCCAGGACGAATTCATAGCATTTTTGGAACGGCATGGCATTGAATATGATCCGCGATATGTTTGGGGCTGCGTATCAGGCGCCCCTACGGGACGCACGATCCTTTGACGAACCATTTTCCCAGCGATAAATCGCTGGGCTATTTTCGTGGTGTCCCTACGGGACACAAAATGGACTGGACATTAACGGCGGACACCGTA
>DATFGJ010000160.1:0-7047 GCA_035249585.1 Lacipirellulaceae bacterium | reverse complement strand
AACCCGTCGACCAGCTGTGGGAACGCGCGCTGGCGCCCGCGAAAAATTTCAGCGTGCCGCGCCGCTTCGTGAATCTGATCGTCTCCAGACTGCGCAAATTCAAAGCCGGCGTATCCATGCCGCTCGACGATCCAGACTTCGCAATCGGCATGAGAATCGATCGCCACGTAGCGGAAGAAGCTGCCGCGGCGACCAATCACTTGCTCGCCATCGACGGGCGGCCGGCCAAGCGTTGCGGGCAGCGCGAGCCGGGCCGCATCGACCGAATCGCAGCGCAGCGCCAACCCGACGCAGCCGATGTCGGTGACGATCGGGGGGAACATGCCAAGCGCATGACGCCATACGGATTCATGCTGCGTATCGGGCATATAACCGACGGGTATCAATTCGCCCACAACATCGGGGAACACGGCCGCGTCGAGCGCGATGTGATCGATCCAATCCACGAGTCGCGTGCCCGTGTGATCGTGCAGTGCGTGTGCAATGCGATGAATGAGCGGATTGCGATCGGCGAGTTGAGCAATTGTGCGCTCAACCCAGCGCGCCGCCGCCGGCTGCACTTGCCACGTATACTCGTCAAAACCGGATTCTTTGGTTGCCAACATGCCGCCACGTTTTGGATTGGGCTGGGGAGCCTTTGCTCCGCTGAATTATACTGTAAAAGGAACAGCCGGCGCAGGCGGCTTTGTGCGGGCTTTACCAGTTAATCCAGCGTGGCGATCGGCAATTCTCCCGACAAAAACCTGAACGGTAACGGAAACATGCATCGCGTACTGCTACTGGGCGCCGGCAAGATTGGCCGCATGATCTCGCGATTGCTCGTGGACTCGGGTGATTACGACGTGCTGGTCGGCGACATCAGTGAATCGGCGCTGGAGCGCATCGCGAAGCTCACAGGAGCGGCCACGCGGCAATTGGATGCGGCCAACCCGGCTGATCTGTCGGCCGCGATGCAGGGAGTTCAGACCGTCATCTCGGCGCTGAGTTTTCAATACAACCCGCCGGTCGCCAAGGCCGCACTGGATGCCGGGATCAATTACTTCGATCTCACCGAGGACGTGGCTACGAGCGACGCCGTCGCGGCGATCGCCGAAAAAGCGGCAGCCGGACAGATCTTTATGCCGCAATGCGGGCTGGCTCCGGGTTTTATCTCGATCGTAGCGAATGATTTACTCAATTGGTTCGATCGCGTGGAGATCGTGCAGATGCGCGTCGGCGCGTTGCCGCAGTTTCCTACCGGCGAGCTGAAGTACAACCTCACCTGGTCGACCGACGGCCTGATCAACGAATACTGCAACCCGTGCGAAGCGATCCACGGCGGACGGCGTATCGACGTGCTGCCGCTGGAAGGGCTGGAGCACTTTTCACTCGACGGCGTTCATTATGAAGCATTCAACACCAGCGGCGGCTTGGGCACGCTTTGCGACACGCTGGAGGGAAAGGTTCGCGAGCTGAATTACAAAACGGTCCGCTATCTGGGCCATCGCGACCAGATGAAACTGCTGGTCGACGAGCTGCAGTTGTGCAGTCATCGCGAACAGCTCAAGCAGATTCTGGAGCGGGCTGTGCCGGTGACGTTCCAGGACGTCGTGGTCACTTTTTGCACGGTCACCGGTTGGCGCAAGGGCTTGCTGGTCCAGAAGAGCGACGCACGTAAGATTTATCATCAGCAGATTGGCGACGAGCTGTGGAGCGCGATTCAAATCACGACGGCCGCGGGGATTTGCGCCGTGCTGGATTTGCATGTGAGCGGCAGGCTGCCGCGACGAGGATTGGTTCGGCAGGAGGATGTTAAATTTGCGGAATTTCTGGCCAATCGCTTCGGTCAATACTATGAATCCCGGACGGCGACTCGCTTTAGCAGCGGCGTTGTCGGCGAAGAGGATTAGAGGAAAGAGCTGTAGTGCAGAAGAGCAGTAGCGGAGTAGTGGAGTAGTGATTGAGGTCTTGAAAAAACTGGGAGTTGGGGCAGAGCTGAACGCACTAGGACTCGGCGGCGAGTGGCAAGCGGGCAGCGGTGAACCGCTGATCGCAAGCTCGCCGATTGACGGCAGCGCGCTGGGCCAACTTGCCTCGGCGTCGGCGAGTCAGGTGGACGCCGTGATACGCTGCGCCAACTCGGCATTTCCTGTGTGGCGCGACACGCCGGCGCCGGTGCGCGGCGAGCTCGTGCGTCGAATCGGCAACGCGTTCCGCGAGCACCAGGCTGATTTGGCCGAGCTCGTCACGCTGGAGGTTGGCAAGATCGCGGCCGAATCGCGCGGCGAGGTGCAGGAAGTTATTGATATTTGCGATTTGGCCGTGGGCCTAAGCCGGCAGCTTTACGGCAAGACGATCGCCAGCGAGCGGCCGGGCCATCGATTGGCCGAGTATTGGCACCCGCTGGGGCCGGTTGGCGTGATCACCGCGTTCAATTTTCCTGTTGCGGTATGGGCCTGGAATGCGATGGTCGGGCTGGTGTGCGGCGATCCGATCGTGTGGAAGCCATCGGAAAAGGCGCCCCTTTCTGCAATTGCCTGCCAGGCGCTGGTACAACGCGTTATCGAGCAAGCACCGGGCACGCCGGCCGGCATTTCGAACCTTATAATCGGCCGATCCGACGTCGGCCAGAGGCTCGCCGCATCGCCGCAGGTGCCGCTGGTATCGGCCACGGGTTCGGTGCCGATGGGTCGGGCGGTGGCGAAAACGGTCGCCGGGCGACTCGGACGTACGCTGCTGGAGCTAGGCGGCAACAACGGCATGATTGTCGCGCCCTCAGCCGACTTGGAATTAGCAGTGCGCTCAATTGTCTTTGCAGCCGCCGGCACATGTGGACAGCGCTGCACGACGCTGCGCAGGCTGATCGTTCACAGTTCGATTGCCGACCAACTCCGCGACCGGATCCTAAGCGTTTTCCGCCGGCTGGCGATCGGCGACCCCCGGCGCGACGGGGTATTGGCCGGGCCGCTCATCGATGAACAGGCCTACGTTGCGATGGAATCGGCTCTGAGCACCGCGCGCGGGCAAGGCGGCATCGTCCACGGCGGCGGCCGAGTTACGGAGGGCGTTCCCAAGGGCGGCTACTATGTGCGGCCGGCGTTGGTCGAGATCTCGCCGGAAGCGCCAATCATCCAACAGGAGACTTTTGCGCCGATTTTGTACTTGATGCGCTACCAGGAACTTGACGACGCGATCCGAATTCACAACGGCGTGCCGCAGGGGCTGTCGTCGGCGATCCTCACTCGCGACGTGCGTGAAGCGGAACGATTCTGCTCCGCCGCAGGTTCCGATTGCGGCATTGTGAACGTGAACGTCGGCACAAGCGGCGCGGAGATTGGCGGCGCCTTCGGCGGCGAAAAAGAAACCGGCGGCGGACGCGAATCGGGCAGCGATTCCTGGAAGGCCTACATGCGGCGTGTCACGAGCACCGTCAACTATTCCGACGGCCTGCCGTTGGCGCAGGGAATTAAGTTTGACGTGTAGCGCCTAAAAATCCCCCTCCCCAGCCCTCCCCGCAAGGGGGAGGGAGTCGAATTCATTAAAAGCGGCAGGCAGTCGGAATTCCTTACTTCCGCGCGATGTAGTAGTAGTTCATGTCGTCGTGAGGCAGCTTTTCGACGACGATGTCGCGCAGGCCGGCGCCCGCGAGCATTTTTTCGGCAAGCTCGCGGCCCCAGCACGTGCCCAGGCCCGCGCCGCCTTGGGCGAGCGATACGGTCATGCAGTGCATCGTCGAAATGGTGTAAAGCAGCGGTGCGAGCGGATTGTCGATGTTCTTCTCGACGTGGCTCGACGCCAGGATATCCTGCATGAGGAACGTGCCGCCCGGGCGGAGGGCGGCGACGATTTCACGCAGCACAACGTCAGGTTTCGCCTGATCGTGAATGGCGTCGAAAGCGGTAACCAGGTCGAACTTTTCGCTTTCGCCCAGACGCGATACGTCGCGTGTTTCGAAACGCGCGTTGGTGAGATTGCGGCGTTTGGCTTCCTCGCGGGCGGCTACGACGGCGTCCTCGCACAGGTCATAGCCGACGAAGCGACTTTGGGGAAACTCCGCGGCCATTTGACAAACGGCTCGGCCGCTGCCGCAGCCGATGTCCAAAACATCGATGCCGCGCGCCAGCTTGTCAGAAAGCCCTTCAACCAGCGGCAGAATATGCTCGGTGAGTGCGGCGACGACAGTTTGGGCGCTCTCCTCGGCCATGACCTCGTGAAAACGGTGGAACTGCTCGTAATGCACGCCGCCGCCGCGCTGAAAGCACTCGACGATTTTGTCCTCGACGCCGCCGAGCACTGCGAACCACTGCATCGTTGCCGCAAAATTCGCGGGCACGGCGCCGCGCGTGAGGCATGCGGCGTGCTCGGCCGGCAGTTCGTACGTCCGCGCGCTAGGATCGAATTTCACAATGCGGCCGGCGACCATCGCGCCGAGCCACTCGCGGACATACCGTTCGTTGAGGCCGGCCTGGCGGGCAATCTTATCGGATGATGTCGGCGGCAGATCGGACATGACGTCGAAAAGGCCAGTACGATGGCCAATGCTGATCATCAGGGTCAGGGCGCCGCTGCTGAGCATGTCGACGAGGCGCTGCGAAAAGGCTGCGACTTTGGCGTCGTCCAGTTCGGGGGCAGCCGTTGTTGTAACGGACATCATTCGTTCCTCCTGTTCACGTTCGGTGAGTGCGGCGCCGATTATGCCATTGGCCGTTTGGCGCCGAAACGACAGCAGCCGGCACAAATTGTAGCCGGCTGCTCAGCGGTCGCAGTGGTACGCGTCGCGAGAGACCAAAATCATTCAGCCAAGCCGCCCGGCGAATTGCAAATGACGCAGGTCGACATCAATTCCTGTCATGCCGGAAAAGTTATTGCCCGGACTCGCGGCCGCAGATCCCTTGGCTTCCTTCAGCGCATACGCGATGTCGCGATACGGCGGCATCAACTGGGTTGTCACGACGCCGGCTAAGAGTGCCAGCAATAGTGGAACTGCGCGAAGCAAAGAAGTATCGCCGGTGCGAGTCATCCTCATCGTTTCAAATCCTTTCAATTGAGCGTCTAATCTGTTGAGCGGCTATTTTATTGAGCGGCTAAGGCAAGACGCGTACCAAGTTTGAGCGAGGTGAGCGGAGCAAGCCGCGAACGCTCGAAACGTACGAACGTCAAGTGATTTGTTGTTGTGACAATCTAATGGCAGGCCAGTTTCGCGCGTCGAACCTGGCTGCGACCGGTGTCTCAGATCGGGACTAACGGTTTCGGACTGAGACTTCGGTTCGAACTAGGCGGGAGGCGATGACAGGCATCGCCCGCGTTTGAGGCGGAAGCCGGCATAGAATGCCAGCCGCCGCAGACTAGAAAGGATACTCCGCGGCCAGCCGGTCGACCAGCCCCATTTTGCCGCGATATCTGACGCAACTATTGGCGAGGGCTATGGGCTTCGCAGCAATCATTGACAGACGCAATCGTGCGTGTAAAACCGAGGATGGCGGCCTAGGCGGCTCACCTACCGGGCGATGTGGCAGCAGTTGCCGGATTTCTGCGCTCGTTCATCCAGCACTATGGACCATTCGAACTCGCGATACAGGCAAAACAGGCTGCAGCAGCTTCGGGGTTTTTGCTACGCCGCACGCAGCCGAAGCATCTCCAAAGCTGCCCAGAAAATGGGGCTTAGCCAGCCCTCCGTGTCGCTGCAGATTAAGGCTCTGGAACGCGAGTTGGGCGCGCAGCTGTTCACGCGCCGCGGTCCACGGATCGAGCTGACGCACGATGGCCAGCGACTCATGGAGCTGGCCCGGCCGCTTGTGGAGGCCATCGATGGGCTGGACGAAAGCTTCGCCGCACTGCGGGATTCCGCAGAGCGAGGCACGGTGAATGTGGCAGCCGGCGGCTCGACGATTCAATACCTGCTGCCGCCGTTCGTGGAAAAATACACACGCGAGTACCCGCAGGTCGACGTGCGGCTGCACAATGTGACGGGCAAGGCCGGCCTTGCGCTTTTGCGCGACGGCGACGTCGACTTTGCGGTCGGGCCCATGTTCGACACCCCGGCCGACATCCAGTTCCATCCGCTGGTCACATACGAGCCAATGCTCATCACGCGGCTCGATCACCCGCTGGCCGGCCAGGCCCGCGTGACGCTCAAGGACATCGCCAAATACCCGCTCATATTGCCGCCGAAAAACCAGAGCACGTACCGCGTCGTGGAGATGGTTTTTGGGCAGCATTCGCTGGAATATGACGTGAAGCTGGAAGTCGGCGGCTACGATGTGATCAAAAAGTACGTCGAGCTGGGTCTGGGGATTTCGATCGTGATGAGCCACTGTTTGACAGGCGCAGACCACTTGCATTCGGTGGCGCTCGGGCGCTGGTTCCCCAAGCGCACGTACGGTGTTGTGTTGCGGAAGGGCGCGGCGCTTTCGCCGGCGGCGGAGCGGTTTGTGGAAATGATCCGGGCGGAGGCAAAGGCTCTGCAGAACGGGCGGAAGGGCGTCGAGTAGTGGAGTAGAGGAGCAGTGGAGCAGCGGGGTAGTTGTAAGTGACCACTGCTCCACTACTCCACTATAGCTTCGGTTCGACGACCGCCGGCTCATAGTCGGCCACAAAGTAGCGGGTGCCTTTTTTGATGATGCGGTGGCCTTCGGCTGCGAGGCGGGTGCGGAGGTTTTTGATGCCGCCGGGGTATTTGGGGTTGAGCTCGCCGCCGGTTTTGAGAGTTCGCCAGTAGGGGGTGATGCGCTGGCGGCCGGCGGTTTCGTCTTCGTCGGCCGCATGGGCGGCGATCCAGGCGAAGATGCCGGTGGTGATCGGGCAGGCGATGGTCGTGCCGTGTTTTTTGGCCAGGGCTTTGCGAATGGCGTCGATGGTCGTGAGCTGGCCGCGGCGGACTTTCTTCATGAGGGCGTCGACTTCGAGCGGGGCGGGGATCACGAATGTTCCGGTGCCCCAACGTTTCGATTTCGTGCTGTCGATTTCGGCAACTTGGGGGAAGCCTTTGTCGTCGGCGAGTTTTTCGCGCCAGGATTTCTTGTGTTTGGGCATGGTTTAGTTGCGTATCGGAATTCTTTACCACAAAGG
>DATFGJ010000159.1:0-5006 GCA_035249585.1 Lacipirellulaceae bacterium | reverse complement strand
ATCGTGGCCATGGAAGGACGTTTCCATCAGTACGAAGGCTACTCGCTCAAACAAATCACGCTACCGGTGCGCGTGATGAAGCATCTGGGCGCGAAGCTGCTTATCGTCTCGCAGGCGGTTGGCGGCATGAATCCGTACTACCGCTCGGGCGATGTCATGATCATCGACGACCACATCAACTTGATGGGCGATAACCCGCTCGTGGGAATCAACGACGACCGCCTCGGCCCGCGATTCCCCGACATGTCGCGGCCGTACGATCCGCAGCTAATCGACAAGGCAATGGAGATCGCCCGGCAGGAAAACTTCACCGCGCATCGCGGAGTGACAGTCGCAGTCACGGGGCCGAATCTGGAAACACGCGCGGAGTACCGCTTCCTGCGAATGATCGGCGCCGACGTCGTGGGCATGTCCACGGTCCCCGAAGCCATTGTCGCCGTTCACTGCGGCTTGCGAACGTTCGGCTTGTCGGTTGTCACCGACATGTGCCTCCCCGACGCGCTGCAGCCCGCTAACATCGAGCACATCATCGCCACGGCGAATGCCGCGGAGCCGAAGCTGCGCGCACTTGTGTGCGGCGTACTGAAATATGACGCTGCTAGAAAAGAAAGAGCGGGAGAGGGGGAGACGGGGAGAGGGGGAGACGCAGTGTGATCCGTTCTCCCCATCCCCTCCTCTCCGATTCTTCCGACTCTTTTGTTTGACTCCATGCTTCATCTTCGCGAGCAAATCAACGAGGCCTCTAAGTTCATCCGCGGACAGTGGCACGAAACTCCGCGAGTCGGCATCGTCCTCGGCTCCGGTCTTGGTTCGGTTGGCGACGCGATCGAGCGCGAGGCGGCAATCGACTACGGCGACATCCCGCATTTCGTGCGTTCTACGGCGACTGGCCACCATGGCCGGCTGCTGTGCGGCCGCTTGGGCGGCGTTAGCGTCGTCGCCATGCAGGGTCGATTACATTGCTACGAAGGATACTCCGCCGAGCGTGCGACGTTTCCGGTGCGCGTGATGAAGGCCCTTGGCATCGAGCTATTGATCGCGTCGAACGCGGCGGGCGGCTTGAACCCCGACTTCGCGGCGGGCGATGTCATGGTCATCGACGACCACATCAATTTCATAAACCGCAACCCGCTCATCGGCGTCAACGACAAGCGACTGGGCCCGCGATTTCCGGATATGTCGGCACCTTACGACCGCCGCCTTCGCGATCGGGCGCTGGCTATCGCGCGTCGAGAGGATTTCATCTGTCACCGCGGTGTGTACATCGCAATGCTGGGCCCCACGTATGAAACCCGGGCTGAGATTCGCATGCTTCGGCGCATGGGCGGCGACGCCGTCGGCATGTCGACGGTTCCGGAGGCAATCGTGGCCGCCCACATCGGCCTTCGCGTTCTCGGCCTGTCGACGATCACCAACGTCTGCTCGCCCGACGTGCCGCACGCTACAAGTGGCGAAGAAGTCATCGCTACGGCGGCAACGGCCGGCGACAAATTGAAATCGATCGTGACGGCAATTGTTTCTGAAGAAATGCCGAACACCAATGCGCGCTAACCCGCTGCGATCGAATTTTTGAACGGAAAGTTTTGTAACATGAGGTAGCAGAGAAAGCAGCGGCACCGTATTCCAACGAACTCTGTTTCCTGTCAGCTCCTATTATGCAAGCAAGCTATGGATGACGCATTCGAATTGTGCGATAAAACCGTCGTCGATATTGCGCGGAAGACGAAAGGCAAACTACAACTGGATGCGCTTACTCCGACCGAAGCAACGGTGATTCTCGTCTATCAAGTATGTGGGCTAATCGGAATTGGGGGACTAAAGGGGTTGTTGTGCGACGAGTTTGATGGCGACCCCGGCTACGTGCGAACGATAAGCGCTTTTCAAGAAATCGGCAGTACGACTGTGGCTTCCATATTGAATGAAGCTCTCGATCTTTGGAACTCGGTTGATCACAGCCGGCTGGAAGATCCCGAGTATCTTATCGACGATGAGTATCTTGCTGACGAGCATCCTGAGATATTTCGACGATTGTCAATACTAGAGGATCAATTTGACAACCTTGAGAGCGATACACTTACAAAACTTGGTGATTTCATCCGTAATTCTTCCAAATAGAAATGACCGGCGCTGATCAGCGTTTTCCTCGCTTGCTGCGAAAAGTGAACGTTGTCCATCTCATCTCGAAGAAGCGCGACGGAGGCGAACTTACGGCCGACGAAATTGGCGGACTCATCGGCGGCTATGTCAGCGGCGACGTGCCCGATTATCAGATGTCGGCCTGGGCCATGGCCGTTTACCTTCGCGGCATGACCGTCACAGAGACGGCCGCGCTCACCGAGCACATGCTCCACTCGGGCGTGACGTTTCAGTGGCCCGAGGGCGAAATCCCCAAAGTCGACAAGCACTCCACCGGCGGCATCGGCGACAAGGTTTCATTGCCCTTGGCGCCGCTCTTGGCCTGCTGCGATCTGCAGGTGCCCATGATCTCCGGCCGCGGCCTCGGCGCCACCGGCGGCACGCTCGATAAACTCGACGCCATTCCGGGATTTCGCACGAATTTAACGACTGAGGCGATGCAATCAGTCTGCCGACGCGTCGGCTGCGTCATCAGCGGGGCCACGGCCGACCTGGTGCCGGCGGATCGCAAGCTTTACGCCCTGCGTGACGTTACCGGAACTGTGCCATCGATCCCGCTGATCACGGCCAGCATCATGAGCAAGAAGCTGGCCGAGGGACTCGACGCGCTGGTGCTCGACGTGAAGCATGGCAGCGGCGCATTCATGAAAACTCTGGACCAGGCGCGCCAGCTTGCACAATCCATGGTCGATACAGGATGCCGCATGGGCGTCCCGACCACCGCGCTGATCACGGACATGAATCAGCCGCTTGGCCGCATGGCGGGAAATGCCGTCGAAGTCAACGAATCGATCGACGCGCTTCGTGGTGAAGGTCCGCGCGATCTTACGGAAGTTACGCTTGAGCTCGGCGCCGAGCTTTTGGTTTTGGCCAAGCGCGAAGCGACGCGGGAGGCCGCTCGCGTCCGGCTGCAAAAGGCCATCGACTCGGGTGCCGGCCTGGAGAAGTTCCGAGAAATGATTGCGGCCCAAGGCGGCGATCTCGACGCTCCGCGGCCTGTCGCATCAGCTCAAGAGGTTGTCAGCCTGCAAAGCGGTTTCGTCACCGCGATAGACACCGAGCAACTCGGCCGCGTGATAATCGAGCTGGGCGGGGGCCGCAAGCAGCTTGGAGACAAGCTCGATTTATCTGTCGGATTGGAAATGCTAGTTCGATTGGGCGACCAGTTGGACGCCGGACAGCCGCTCGTACGCGTCTTTGCGCACGCCGATGCGGCTGCCGGCGTGCGCGACGACTTGCTCGGCGCTATCCGTATCGGCGACAATCGCGTCCAGCCTCCGCCGCTGATCGTAGAGCGCATTGCATAAAGCCGCGGCCGACCACGCCTTTGGCGTCGTGCCCGACGCTAATTGAGCTATGAACCAAGCTGAACGTGACGAACTGATCCGCGCCGCGCTCGACGCCCAGCAGCGCGCCTTCTGCCCTTACTCGAGATTTCCGGTCGGCGCCGCGATCCGCGCAGTAAGTGGAAAGATCGTTCAAGGAGTCAACGTCGAGAACGTCTCGTTCGGGCTGACGCTTTGCGCCGAGCGCGTGGCCGCGGCGGCCGCCGTCGCCGCGGGCGACCGCGACTTTGCGGCCATTGCCATTGTCAGCCGCGGGGGCGTTGCGCCATGTGGTGCTTGCCGTCAATTCCTGGCGGAGTTCAATCCGAGAATGTCCGTCGTAATGGTCGACTCAGAGCGCCCGACTGAGATTCGGCAAAGCACACTCGATGTGCTCCTGCCCAGCCGCTTCGAAGGCCCCATTGCGTAGTCCGACTCATTTCCGAATCATTTAATAGTCCGACTCCCCTCGCCCTTGCGGGGAGGGCTCGGGAGGGGGTTTTCACCTCGGTTAGCGCGACGAGCGTTTGTAATACGCCGCTATTTACTCCATGCGGTTCTCCGTCGCCGCTTTGTGCCGCGCAATATCGTCCGCCTCGAGGGCCGCCAGATATGGCAGATTGCGGTACATGTCCTCGAAATCCAGTCCGTAGCCGACGACAAACTCGTCCGGAATGTCGAACGCGACGAAATCAGGCTGGTACTCGACTTCCTGCCGGCCCTGCTTGCGCAACAGCACGGCTGAACGGATCGACGTCGGCTCGAACTCGCGCATCTTCTCCAGCACCTGCACAAGCGTGTGCCCGGTATCGAAGATGTCGTCCACAAGCAAGACATCGCGTCCCGAGATATCCAGCATCAGCTCGGAGTTGATCACCAGCTCGCCGCGCGTGGTGGTGGCTCCGCGATAGCTGCTGGCTTGCAGCACGCCGACGCGCATCGGCAGATCGATCACGCGAATCAAATCCGCCATCAGGACCACGCTGCCCGTGAGCACGCCGACGATCGTGAGCTGACGGTCGGCATAGCAGGCCGCAACCTCATCGGCCATCCGCGAAACACCGTCGTGCAACTCTTCCTTGGTGAGCAAGGTTCGCATATTCAAGTTGCTCCATGCTAGTTAAGCATGTGGGAGGCGTCTCTGACGCCGATTTCGTTTGCCCAATGTTGAATGTTAAATCGGCGTCGGAGACGCCTCCTACATACTGCTTAGTCCATCATGATATTGGCGACGCAAGCATTGATGAAAGCCACGAGCGTGCCGCCAAGCATGGCCCGTAGCCCTAAACGTGCCAGGTCGCCACGTCGCTCGGGGGCTATGCCGCCAATGCCGCCCAGCTGGATGCCAATCGAGCTGAAATTCGCGAAGCCACATAATGCATAAGTCAGGAGCTGGCGGGTGCGGTCGCTTATCTCCACGACGCTGCCCGGTTCACTCCAGGACGCCAATCGGCCATAGGCCACAAATTCGTTCGCTGCCATCTTAAGACCGAGTAATTCGCCGGCGCGCGGGCAATCTTGCGACTCGATGCCGATCAGCCATGC
>DATFGJ010000158.1:0-4840 GCA_035249585.1 Lacipirellulaceae bacterium | reverse complement strand
CGTGCGCGAACTTGGTTGGCAATCTCAATATGCAGCCATCGAGCATCCCACATTCGTTTCCGGCCGCGCGGCTTCGGTCGCTGTCAATGGAAAGCCGCTCGGATTCCTCGGCGAAGTGCACCCCGAAGTGCTCACGAACTTCGGCCTCACGCATCCCGTTGCGCTAGCCGAGCTGACGCTGGAACGCGTGTTCTAATGCCACGGTTGCAGCATGCATCCGCATCGGCCATCATGGTCGGAATGTCCGACAACGCCTCCGATACCATTCCCGCATTTTTTACAGCCACAGTGCGCGCCCGCGGCGACGAGCCGGCGCTAGGCTACATTCGCGAGGGCCAACTGCACTGGCGTACGTGGCGCGAAGTAGCCCAAGAGGCGAGTTCTCTTGCCGCTCGAATTCAAGCCGTGGGCGTGCGGCCAGGCGATTGCGTCGCCCACGTGTCGGAAAACCGCTACGAGTGGATCATCGCGGACCTTGCCATGCACCTGGCCGGCGCCGTGCATGTGCCGATTCATGTCACGCTCGCCGCCGAGCAAATCGCCGAGCAGATCATCGACTGCGGCGCCCGGCTGGTTTTCGTGTCGAACGCGGAGCTGCTCGCGAAGTTCGCGAAATCAATCCGGCCCGATCTACCGACTTTAATACACGACGAGTGGCCGAAGACGGCGATTACGAAAAACAGCAAGCCAGCCCCCAGCTCCCAGCCGCCAGCCCCCGACGATCTCGCCACGATCCTCTACACATCAGGCACGACCGGCCGCCCGCGCGGGGTAATGCTGAGCCAGCGAAACTTGGCCACGAACGCGGCCGCGGCTACCAAAGCTTACGGCGCCGGGGGCGAACAAACGCGGCTCTGCATCCTGCCTCTCAGTCATATCTATGCCCGCACCTGCGACCTGTACACGTGGGTGGTTGACGGCGCGCGACTCGTGCTCGGCGAAAGCCGCGACACGCTGGCGCGCGACTGCCAGCTTGTCCAACCGACAGCGCTCAACGCGGTGCCGTTTCTCTATCAGCGAATCGCGGAAAAAATCGCGGCGAGCGGCGCTGCCGATCCATCGGCCGCCTTGCGCCATTTTTTTGGCGGCCGCATGGAGCGGCTTACCAGCGGTGGGGCCCCGCTCGCGCCTAGTGTTGAAAAGTGGTACGCCGACGAGGGACTGCCCGTGTTGCAAGGTTACGGCCTGACGGAGGCATCACCGGTGATCAGCTTCTCGACGTTCGAGTCCAACCGGTTCGGCGCGGTCGGCCAGCCGCTTCCCGGTTTGGAAGTTCGAATCGCACACGATGGCGAAGTACTTTGCCGCGGGCCGAACGTGATGCTCGGCTACTGGCATGATGAGCCGGCAACGGCCGAGGCAATCCGCGACGGCTGGCTTCACACCGGGGACCTGGGCGAGTTGGATGCTGACAATTTCCTTTACATCCGCGGGCGCAAGAAAGAGCTGATCGTTCTGTCGACCGGCAAAAAGGTGCTGCCGACTCGCGTCGAAAACCTGCTCACCGCATCGCCACTCATCGAGCAGGCGGCCGTTTTTGGAGACGGTCAGTGCGGCCTGGTGGCGCTCATCGTTCCCGCGGCGTGCGATGAAGCTGGGAGCGAGGAGCGAGAAACGAGGAGCGAGCGAATTGCGACCGAGATCGATCGCTGTTTGCAATCGGCCGCGCACGAGGAACAAGTGCATCATTTCGTGCTGCTTGACCGGCCGTTTTCCATCGAGCGCGGGGAAATGACGCCCAAGTTGAGCTTGTGCCGCAAAACGATCGAGACGAATTTCGCGGCGGAGCTGGAAGAAATTCTACCACGGAGGCACTGAGTACACGGAGAGCTTAGAACCAAGCGACATTTTCATAATTTAGAAGACCGCGAACTTGTTGCAGAAACATCGCTCTAATTCGAAACCCCGTTTGTCTCGCGATCTCCGTGCTCTGGTGTGTACTCCGTGGTAAAAAATTAGGCGTACATCGATGTCGAAACACCGCGTGCTGCTCACGGACTATGCCTGGCCAGATCTGGACATCGAGCGCACGATCTTGGCCGAGCATGACGCCGAATTGGTCGTCGCGCCGGATCGTGAGATGCCAACCTTGACAAAACTGGCGACGGATGCGGATGCGATCATGACGAACTGGTCCGACGTGCCGGCCGAACTGATTGATGCCGCCGCGAACTGCCGGATCATCGCCCGGCTGGGCATCGGGCTGGACAACATCGACGTGCGTCACGCAACTCGGCGCGGCATTCCCGTGACAAATGTGCCGGATTATTGTCTCATCGAAGTCGCTGAGCACACGATGGCTCTTCTTTTGGCGCTGGCGCGGAAAATCGGCGTGTTCCACGAAAATGCGCGCTCTGGGCGATACGATCTGTCGGCCGGTTTTCCGCTGCGGCGGATTGAAGGCCAAACGCTTGGCATTGTGGGCCTGGGGCAGATTGGCCGGCGCGTCGCCGCCAAGGCGCAGGCCTTTGGACTGCAAATCCTGGCCACCAACCGCTCGCGGCGCGATCCGGTGCCCGGCGCGGTCTGGGCCAACCTGAATGAATTGCTCTCGCAAAGCGATTTCGTGTCGTTGCATGTGCCGCTCAACGACGAAACTCGCGGAATGATTGGCGACGCCGAACTGGCGCTGATGAAGCCGACGGCGTTTTTGATCAATACGGCCCGCGGCGGCCTGGTGGATCACCGCGCTTTGGCGGCCGCATTGTCCGGCGGCAAATTGGCCGGGGCCGCGCTCGACGTTCAAGATCGCGAGCCGCCCGATCCTTCGCAGCCGCCGTACAATGATCCGCGCGTCATCGTCACGCCGCATGCCGCGTTTTATTCCAGCGAATCGGTCGAAGAGCTGCGCCGCCGCGTCTCGCATCAGGTCGGCGTGAGGCTCACCGGCGGGCGGCCCGAAAACGTCGTCAACCCGGGGGTGCTGTAGGCAGGCTTTCGGAGCCTGACAAGCATTTGGTGTCAGGCTAAAAAACCCCACCTACGCGGCGAAACGCCTCAAACCGGCTCGCCACGGGCTTTACAAACGGCACGACCGGAATGACCAACGGGCAATGCGATCCGTCTTTTGACCTGCGGGCGGCGGCGGCCTATATACCGTTGGAAATATCCTCGATATTCACCGCCCGCTGGCCGTGCGCACGGCATAGGGCGGCGGTGGAAAACGCCCGTGATTTTCGCGCGTGGGAGCGGGGATTTTGCCAACCGAGATGAGCATGGAAGACAAAGCCCCGCAATCTTGTGAATCTGACGCGTTCTCTCCGCCCTCCGCAGCGGCGCTGTGCGAGTTGCAAAATCGTGCGCAGGCCGCGCTGTCGGCACGGCGGGGGCAAATAACGCATCTCGAGGAGGAAATCACCAAGCGGCTTGAGGCCATCACCTCGGCCATCGCCGAGCAGCGCGCCCACGAGACCAGCGAGCTGCATCAGATCGCACAAGCGCGTGGAGAAATCGAACGGCTGCGCCGGCAGACGGACGAAGCACGTTCCGCCCTGCATCAGGAGCGCACCGACCAGGAAGCCGCCCTGGAGAAACGCCGCAAAGAGCTCGAAGCACGCGCCGCCAAACAGGATGAGCGCGCCAAGCAATTGGCCGAACTGGGCTGCGAGCTGGAAACACGTCAGAGTGTGCTCGAGGAAAAGGGCAGCGAACTTTCGAAGCGCGAAGCGGAGTTGGAGGAACGCGCTTCGGCAGTCGAATCCACCCGCAATCAATTGACGTCGGAGCGAGACGATTTTGCCCTGCGGGAATCTGCATGGAAAGTCGAGCGCGAAACCTTGGAATTGGCGCGCGGCGAGCTGCTCAACAAGCTCGCCAAGCTCGAATCGCACCAGCATGGCACCCGCGATGAGTGGCAGAAACAGCTCGGCGACTTCGAGCGCAAGCTGCACGAGCAACAGGAATCCTGGACTAAGCAGCGCGGCGAATGGGACGCGGTCCGGGCCACAGTCGAGCGCGAGCGTGACGAGCTGCAACACAAATTTGACCTTGCTCTAGAAGACGTGCAGCGGTTTCGCGCACGCGTGACCGAGCTGGAGCAAGATCTGGCGCGGCGACCGGCGACCGGCCAGGCGGATTCGGCCGAGCTGACCGCCTTGCGCGCCGAACGCGACGCCTTGGCCGAGCGGGTTGACGTCTTGGAACGGCAACCCGTTGTGGCGGGCGACGCGGACACCGAACAGCAAATTGCCGACTTACAGCGGCGTTTTGAAATGGCCGTCGAAGACGTGCGCGAGCTGAAGACTCGGAATGCGGAACTGGAGTCGCGATTGGCGGCTTCCAAGCATTCGGGCGGCGGCGGCAGCCCGGACAGCGGCGGCATGGACTGGGAATCGCAAAAACGTCGCATGCTGGCCAGCCTGGAAGGTGAGGGCGACAGCGCCGGCGACGAAGAACGTCAGAAGGAACGCGCATCGATCGAGAACACGATTGAAATGACAGACGCGGTCGTCGCTGAAAAGGACCGCGAGATCGAGCAGCTACGCACACAGTTGGCGGAGGCCGAGAGCGCAAAACCCGCCGCCGCCGACGCGCAGCGGCAGCAACAGATCGACGCGCTGCTCGACGCCGATGAGATCATCGCCGAGCACCGCAAGAAAATCTCCGCGCTCGAGCACGAAATGGAAGGCAAGCTGCGGGCCGCCGAGTTGGAGCTGAGCGTCGAACGGGCGAAAATCGCCAGAGAAAAGTCGGAGCTCGAAGAGCTGCGCATCGACCTTGAGTCGCGCCGTTCGCCGCACGACGGCGGCAGCGGCGGCGCACCGCGACGCCGCTGGCTCTCGAAGCTAGGCCTCAGCGGCGATGAAAATTAGAAGGGAGTAGGTGAGAGGTTCGAGTCGTA
>DATFGJ010000157.1:0-6169 GCA_035249585.1 Lacipirellulaceae bacterium | reverse complement strand
GGCAGACGCAGGAAGTTCAACTCGACGTTCTGCGCCCGGAAACTGCTCCGCACACGCTGGGCCAGGATGCGAACGTCCGTGTCATTTACCGGGTCAACGGGCATTTGGTAGTCGTACCATTCGTTTACGTCGCGGCCGTTGTAGCTGAGGCCGGCGAAGTTCTTCATGCCGTAGATGCGTTCGGTGTCAGTTGGGATCGAGTCAATCACCTGAGCCGTGTTCACGTCGTCGTCAAGAATCCAGGCGCCGAATTCCCAAGCATACTCGTGCACATCGCAGCTATTGCAGCTGTTGTCGCAGCCGTAACCGTAGCCGTACGGCGTGCCGCAGGCGGTATGGCATTCGTCGTGTCCGCCCCCGGCAAACGTGCTGCCGAAGCGAATCTCAACGCCCGAGCGATAGTCATGATCGACGTGGCTCGTCGAGAGCGCCGTCCACTCGGCCGGCGGGTAGTACGGATAAGCCGCCGGGGTGTCGAACATCGCCGTAAGGCGCCGATGGTCCGAATCGTCGCGGGTCATGAACAAATAGTACACGCCGCCGAACCAGTGCGAGTCGTGATGCGGGTTGTCGAAGTAGCCGCCCAGGCCCCAGTCGCCGTGTTCGTCGCAGTTCGCGCCCACGTCGCCATAGGGGTAGCTCGTGGTCGGGTAGCCGCTGTGGCCGTTCTCGACGTGCGTCGTGGCACCGTTCGAGTTCAGCATGCTGCGGCCGTCCGCAGCACCATTCGATTGGACACCGTTGGTGTGCGCCCCGTTGGCCGATGCGCCGTTGACCGAATCGACGCCATAGCCATTGGCGTCATACCCATTGGCCGAATCGCCGTTCCGTGGTTCGACGTTGCGGCTGGGCGGGGGCAGCGAATCGCTTTCACCATTGGCGGGCAATTCCTCCTCCTGCTGCGTGTTCGCATACGTCGCATAGGGCGCATACGGCGTGGCCCCCGGCCGGTAAGGCGTCGGCGATTGCGAATACTGAGTGGCCGCGGGCTGGTACGCGTCTGGCGATTCCGCATACGGCGGCGTGGTCTGCGGGTACGCTGAAGTCGTCTCGGGATACGTGGACGTCGCCTGCGGATAAGTTGCCGTCGTCTGGGGATAGTCGGGCGTCGTCGGGTAATTGGCCGCCGTCTGTGGATACGTCACCGTCGGATAGGTGGACTGTACCTGCGGGTAATTGTTCGCCACGCGCGAATACTGCGGCGCTGCCGCGACGCGCGCGACCGGCTGACCGGTCGTCATTGCGCCCGGCTGCTGATGCACTTGCGGCCGATACGGGGCGTACAGCGGCTGCGTCGCCACGGGCGCGCCCGCCTGCGGGGTCGCCGCGGTTCGCGGCGCTGGGGCAATCGATTGTTGTTGGGCCAACCGATACGGTGCCAGCTGCGCGGTCGCCTGCGGTGCACTCGTTCCAGCCACGATGACCGCCGTGGCGGCCACTCGAATCCAATGACGTTCCATCTCGACGGTCTCCTTCTTCCCTGAAGGCGATTTTTCGTTGTGGCGCAGCGCCCGCATTCGCGGGCCAACGCCAGATGTCAGGGTCCCCACGGCGGCGGTCGCTGCGGCGACCGGCGCTTCGGCGATGCCTGAACTAAAGGTGGGTCTCGCGTGATATGTTCTGGCAGTTGCTCCGCCCAGTGCTCGCGCGGCACCCGTTTGTTCGGCAACTGCGCGCTAGTCGGCGCAATTGGCGCGAGTCCCCGCTTTTTCCAATCGACGCACGGCCGGGCGTTATCCGCAGAATCACTACAACAGAACGCGAGTTTTCACCGTGTGCCGCGTTGCGACCGGCAATACGATCAGGCCTTCCAGAACCGCGTGCGCTTACGCAGCCGGAAAAGTCAGGGGTCTGTCCCCTGCCTTGCTATGAAGTTGTCAGCGGTCAGCTATCAGCCAGCAGGAAGCGTGCCACCCGCTGCAGCGCGTTGTGCGGCCGGTCATGGTCTGATTCGCGGCCAAATTCAGCGGTCGCAATTACGCCGCGAGTAATAGCCAAAGATAAATGCCGTAGAGTACAAGCAGAGCGATGCCTTCCCAACGATTGAGAAGTCGGCCGGTGAACATGAAGGGGAATAAAGTGAGAGTCGTCCCGAACATCCACCAACAATCGTTCGTGAACAAAGCCTGTTGAACTGGCAACGGCTGAATCATTGCGCTAAGGCCGAGGATGCCAAGGATATTGAAAAGGTTTGACCCAATCACATTGCCAATGGCCACGTCGCTGCGGCCGCGGGCACTGGACACTAAGGAAGCCACGACTTCCGGCAGACCAGTTCCGGCGGACACAATCGTCAGGCCGATGACTCGCTCGGTCCATCCTAGAAGTCGTGCCAGCTTAACGGCTCCTGCAACCGTCAGCTGAGCGCCAACCGCCAGCAAGATGACCCCGGCAGCTACGAAGAGGACCGAAATCCACGCTCGCGGTTGGCTGGGCGCCGGAGTAAGTTCGTCGACTTGCGTCTTGAATTCACGAGCCTCCGCGGCGGTCACCTGTTGACGAACCAGTCCGACGAGGTAGGCAGTAAAGCCGACATATATCGCCAGGCACAACAATGCATCGAGGCGATTGATCGCGCCATCCTGAGAGATGACTAGAGCCAGCAACGTGACGAGCGCGAGAACCGGATACTCGAGCTTGATCGTGTTGCCAACGATCGGGACCGGCCGAATCAAGGCACACAGCCCAATGATAACCGTTATATTGAATATGTTAGAGCCGACGACGTTGGCGACGGCGATGTCAGGCTTCCCTTGAACGGCGGCACTGGCGCTGACCGCTAATTCAGGAACCGATGTACCCGCCGCAACCACGGTCAAGCCGATGATGGCGGGCGTCAAACGCAGCAGCGTGGCGAGGCCGACCGCGCCGCGCAAGAGCGTTTCACCGCCCACCAGGAGAAGGACGATGCCAAGAACAATTAGCCCGCTGGAAAGCAACAAGGCAGAACCCTTTGTGCGGCGGATTATTACAGGTCGGCAAAACGTTCGCAAACACTTGCCAGAGTAGCGATTTAAGATGCTATCGTCATGACGCCATGCTCAAGTATCTGTGTATCATCGTGACCGCGTTGAGCCTGCTTGCGTGCGCGCTTCTGATAGCGCTTTGGGTGCGGAGTTATTGGCGAGAGTACACGATCGTTGTCGGCCTTACCGACCATCGAGGGTTTCTCTTCGACTCGTCAGCTGGCACGTTGATGCTTAATTACTGGCACGAGTTTGGCACGAGCACGGGCAAGCCGAACGTTGTATTGTCGAAATGCTAGGTGGGTAGCTCTCCGGCCGATGAATTTGTTACGTCATGGGGTTTTCCGGCCGAACGATACCTGCTTCGCCGTGACTCATCCACGGGGAATGTCATAGTAAAGATGTCACATTGGCTGCCTATAGTGATAACTGGATGCTAGGAGTCGGCCTTGCGGCCTCTCAGCGTTTAAAATTTAGTCTTCGCACACTGCTAATTGCCACGACGCTCGTTGCGGCCGTGTTGGGCGTCGTCGCGGCGTAGAGATAATCAGGCCTATTCGTGCGCGGTGGGTAAGATGGTGCAGGACGATGGAACGCTAAAGTAGCTGCGAATCGCTTACGCGCTACGCACATTGTCATGAGCATGACCTTAGCGCCGTTTCTCGCGATGTTTGGTTGTTAGGGAAAACTGAAAAGAAAAACGGCGGCGGAGCAGTGGGGGGAATGCGTCCGTCGCCGCTTTCTGTGGTGGTTGGCGTCCGAAGACGCCTTCCACTTTACTTATTGGCGGCCTTTGGAGGGCCGGCCGGCGTTTTCAATTCCGACTCGGAGAGTCGGGCTACTTTGCGGCCGGCCTCGGAGGCCGGCTACAGTTCCCCTTCCTAGCCCTCCCCAACGGGAAGGGAATCGGAAGGGAGTTTAACTAGCGGTTTTCCCAGTTCGGGTCGTTGTCGGGCCGCGTGCGCAGGCCGCCGGTTACGCCGCCGGGGCTGTCGCTGCCGCCTTCGTCCGACTGGTAGCCGCCTTCGTTCCAATCCGATGAGCCGGTTCGGAAACCGTCGGATTGGATCGAGCCTTGGCCGCCGTCGAACTCGCGAATGCCGCGCCGCTCAATACCGCGCTGCTCAATGCCGCGCCGTTCAATGATGCGGCCGGGGCGCCGGATGATCTGGCCATCTCGTTGCTCCTGGTCGGATTCACGGATGCCTAAGCGTTCTTCCTGGAAACCGCCCTGATACTCATCGTATCCGGCCTGGCGTTCGCCGCCGCGGCTGAAACGGCTGCCCTGATCCTGCTGCCGAAGCTCTTGCAGGCTGTAGCGCAGCTGATCGAGCTCGCGGCGTATGCGTTCGACGCGCTGCTCGATCTGTTGGATGCGTCCGTCCTGGTCGCCGCCGCGTGCGATGCGACCTTGCTGCTGCTGGAACCGGCCGCCTTCTTCGTAGCCGGTTTGCCAGGTTTCATCTTCCTGCTGCCATCTCTGCGTGCCGCGCTCCTGATTGCGTGCGAGAGCTTCCTCGCGCGATTCCAGTTGGCCACTGACGATGATCTCTTCACGATTGCGATCGACCGTCAGTTGAACCTGGTCGCCGGGGTTCATGTTGCGAATCTGCGAAATGAACTCCTGCGTGGAGCGAATTTGCCGGTCGTTCACCTGCGTGATGCGATCACCTTCCTGGATGCCCATCTGTTCGGCGGGCGTGTCCGGGAACACGCGTACGACGGTGATACCCTCGGGGCCTTCGCTGATCACATTCACGCCTAGACCAGCGTCCTCCTCATCGCTGCCGCCGAATTGGCCAGATTGACGCTCGCTGTAGACGTCATATTGCTCGCGCTGCTGGCCGAATTGGCCGCGTTGCTGACCAAAACGGCCACTGCGCTGCGCTTCGCCGCTAAACTGCGAATCGCGGCCAAACTGGCCTTCGCGGCCCGGCTCTGGGAAGCGAGACCACTCTTGACGACGGTCTTGTTGCCGGGCCTGTTGACGGTCTTGTTGCCGCTCTTGCTGACGAGCCTGCTGGCGATCTTGTTGACGCTCTTGCTGACGAGCCTGTTGGCGGTCTTGCTGACGGGCCTGTTGACGGTCCTGCTGGCGATCTTGTTGGCGAGCCTGCTGACGGTCTTGCTGACGGTCCTGCTGGTCGCGATATTCGTCCTGATCGTTTTGCTCGTTACGTTGCCGCTCCCGCTGTTGCCGTTGCCGTTCCTGTTCTCGGCGTTGGCGTTCTTGTTCCTCGTTTTGCTCCTGGCTTTGCGAGGCGCTTTGACTCGCGGCCTGGTCGGAAGTCTGCTGCTCGTCTTGCTGGGCCAGCGCCGTGCCGGCAGCCAAGGCAGCAAACGCCAGGCAAGCTATGCAGCTTGCCCAAACCCTCGGTCTTAGTACTTGTGACATACTCGTGTCTCCTTTCATGCCTGGGTGGATCGGCCGAATTCCGCCTAAGGTCCGAATCCGTCGGCCAGTCGGCGCGAGTGCCGCGACCACGCGGCGCAGGCCGGCTGGCGGAAAACTGGAACGGGCAGCGCGGAGCAAACGTTATGCCGCCGAGTTTGTTGCGGTGGCCGCGCCGTGCGAATATGGAGAAGAAGTGGTGCGCAGTCCGCAAAATTGGCCGCAAGCAGATTTTATTCGCACGGCATGGAGTTGCGCAGTGATTTGAGAGTCGCAGTTTTCGTTGCCTATTCAGCGGCCAGATGGGAGTCGTTTCATCCCGTGCGGCAGCATGACGGCCACAAGATATTGAGGGCCGGCAGCGCCGCGCGCTGTGGAGCTGGCCGCTAAGCGGCCGCGTTTTCCAAGAGTGCGCGGCCGGCGTAGTATGCCAGCACTTCGCCCGCCAATGCGCGATAGTCTTCGGCGCCGGGCGAGTTCGGCGCATATTGGAAAATCGACTGGCCGAAGCTCGGCGCTTCGGCCAGGCGGATGTTGCGGCGGATGCGCGTCTCGAATAGCCGCACGGCACTCCAGGCTTGGCTGCCTTTGCGCGCTTCGCGGAAGAATTGTTCGACGTCGTGGCTGACTTCGGCGGCGAGCTTGGTGCCCGATTCATAGAGGCAGAGCACCACGCCGGCCAGTTGCAGGCGGTCGTTGAGCCGCTCGTTGACGAGGCCGATTGTTTTGAGCAGTTTCGAAAGGCCGTGCAGCGCGAGAAAGTGCGGCTGCAGCGGCAGGAAAACATCGTCGACCGCGGCAAGCGCGTTGA
>DATFGJ010000156.1:0-11479 GCA_035249585.1 Lacipirellulaceae bacterium | reverse complement strand
CGCTGTTTTCCAGTACGGCACGCGATGCCAACCTACGGAGACACAATATGCGCCGCGCGAAAATCACGATCGTCGGGGCCGGCAACGTCGGCGCGACCACCGCTCACTGGTGCGCCGCCGCCGAGCTGGGCAATATCGTTCTTTTGGACATCCCGCAAACCGGCGACATGCCCAAGGGCAAAGGGCTCGATCTGCAGCAGGCCGGGCCGATTGTCGGCTTTGATTCGAGCATCATCGGCACGACGAGCTACGACGACACGGTGGGCAGCGACGTCGTCGTGATCACGGCCGGCATCCCGCGCAAGCCGGGCATGAGCCGCGACGACCTCCTGTCCACGAACGCCAAAATCATGACCGACGTCTGCGAGCAAGTGAAGCGAACCAGCCAGCACGCCATCGTCATTGTGGTCAGCAACCCGCTCGACGCGATGGTCCAGCGCGCACAGCAAGTGACCGGCTTTGAACCCAGCCGCGTCGTCGGCCAGGCAGGCGTACTCGACACGGCGCGTTATCGCACATTCCTGGCGATGGAGCTTGGAGTGAGCGTTAACGACGTCTCGGCAATGCTCATGGGCGGGCACGGCGACACGATGGTTCCCATGCCCAGCTGCACTTCCGTCGGTGGCATTCCCGTCACGCGGCTTATCGATCGCAAGCGGCTCGACGAAATCATCGACCGCGCGCGCAACGGCGGCGCCGAGATCGTGGCGCTCTTGAAAACCGGCAGCGCCTACTACGCGCCGGCCGCCGCCACTGCGCAAATGGTCGAAGCGATTGTGCGCGATCAGAAGCGACTGATTCCGTGCGCCGCGTATTGCGACAAGCAATACGGCGTCGGTGGATACTATGTCGGCGTGCCCGTGATCCTCGGTGCTAGCGGCGTGGAGCGCATCATCGAGCTGCAACTCGACGAGAATGAGCGTGCCGCATTTTTGAAGAGTGTTGACGCAGTAAAGCAGTTAGTCGCCGCCATGGCCAAGCTGGTATAGCGTGGAGCATGGAGCCAGGAGCGTGGAGTAAGACTCAATATTCTGGCTGCGCCAACTTTCTGCTCCTTGCTCCCAGCTCCCCGCTCGTCTGTCGGCGTTGACACTGCTGCGTCACTTGTTTACAGTCGCACGACGTTGCCATCACACCAGCGCTGGCGCTTCCCGCGCAGCTAGCACGTGTGGACCCACAAAGACTATCGTTCAACAAGACAAGTATGAATCGTATTGCACCCGCGGCGCCAACTCCTTCGTTTACTGCCTCGCTGCCTGCGTCGAATGAACAAGCGGGCTCAGAATCGTTTGCGACTCGCCGATTAATCCGCGACGAGCGCAGAGGATTTGCAACATTTGAGCCGATTCATTACGAGCGCGGGTACGCGTATCCCCTGGTCGTGTGGCTGCATGGTGCCGCTGGCAGCGAGCGCGAGTTGCGGCAGGTCATGCCGCGCGTCAGCACGCGAAATTATGTGGCGATCGCGCCGCGCGGCTGCACGCCCGATCGCCGGCATACCGGCCGCTTCGATTGGCAGCAGTCGGCCGAGGCAATCGTAGCTTCCGAAACGCTGGTTGCCCGCTGCTTGGCCGCGGCCGCACGTCAGTTCAACGTTCATCCGCGCAGAATCTTTCTGGCCGGCTGCGGCAGCGGCGGCACGATGGCAGTTCGCCTGGCTTGGAACGACCCGACCCGTTTCGCCGGCGTGGTATCGCTGAATGGGCCTCTCCCCAGCAGTTTACAACCGCTGCGCCAAATCAACGAGCTGCGTCATGTTCCCTGCTTGCTGGCGATGTCGCGAGACAGCCGGCTTTACCCACAGTCGCGCGTGTGCAGCGACTTGCGCCTCTTGCATTCAGCTGGCTGCACTGTCGCGCTGCGGCAGTACCCGGGTTCCGATGAGCTCACGCGCGACATGCTCTCCGACATGGACCGCTGGATCATGGAGCTAGTCTGCGGCCAGCGAAGCGATAGCTAAGCGCTGTCGTAGCTGAAATGCGCAAGAGTTCAGAGAGCGCTAGCGAAGCTGAATTCTTGCGAATTCAGCGACAGCCAACCTCTCAACGGCATTGACAGTCGGCCGCATTCTGCGGTAAAAGCTCGCCGCTTTTCTACCAGTTAGCGGTTCTCATCCGAGCCAACTTTCTCGTTCAACCAGCGCGCCACTCGTCGGCGATCGGCGCGGCGTGCGCCGGGACTTTCGTCTTGTCTAAGACCAAACAACAACTCAATACGACTAGCAACGACGCCGCGCCCAGCAAGCGAAGCGGGCGGTTCGGATTGTCGCGCATTATGCGACTATTCGCCAGGTTACGCGCCTGGGCCGCCGTCCATTGGCTGCGCAGCGTGGCAGTGGCCGCGACGATTCTGATGCTGATCGCCGGCACCATGGCCGGATGGACCTACCTGGCGAGTGTCGCGCTGAAAAGCGGCCAGCTTTCGCTCGACCCCGTGCTGGCAGCGCTCGATGAGCGCCGCTACGACGACGCCCGAGTGGCCGTGCGCAAGATGCTCAAGAGTGGCCGGCTGCCTCGCAGCGAATACGGCGGCCCGCTATTCGTCCTCGGAGCGATCAAAACGCACGACGCGGAAAACCAAACCACCGCCGATCGCCGGCGCGTCGAATACCTCGTCGCTTCGCGCTACCTCAACGAAGCGCGATCCTATGGCATCCCCGCCGATCGCGAAGTCGAGGCCACGTTCCTATTGGGTAAAAGCCTGGTCGAAAGCGGCCAGTTCGACGAAGGCATCGAAACATTGGAAGAAATGCTTTCCAGAGATTTGCCCAAGGACCATCCGCTTGCCTGGGAAGTCCATCGGCTTCTGGCAAACACGTGCCTCTTGATGCCGCATCCGGAACTGCCCCAAGCGCTCAAACACAACAACGCGCTTTTGGCGAAGATCGACCTCACCGAGGCGCAGCGCGCGGGCGTGCTTCTGCAACGAACCGAATGCCTGGCACGGATGCACCAATTCGACGAGGCGCGCGCGGCGGCAACCTCCGTGCCGCCGGGGGCAAACCGCGTCGCGGAAGTCGCGCTGCTGCAAGGAAAGATCACGCTTGATGAGGTGACCGCCTCGCTCGAGCGTGTCGCCACGAGCGATCGCCAGAAAATCATTAGCGACGCGAAGGATAAAATCGCCGCAGCAATGCAGCAAATGGAGCAAGCCCAATCGCTCGACAACGATCAAGGCCGGATCACGCGGCAGGCCAGCTATCACCTCGCGCGCGGCCGAGAGCTGCAGGGCGATTCGGCCGCGGCACTAAAGCAATTTGCCCGCACCAGGCAACTCTACGGCGATACCTGGGAAGGCCTCGCCGCGGCACTGGCCGAGGCCGACTTGCGCCGTCAAAGCCGCGATTTCGAAGGCGCACTCCTCGGATATCGCTACGTACTGGAATCGTTCAAAAGCGCGGCCAACTACCGCAGTGTCGTGATGCCACTCGCGGCAATGCGCGATCGCATGATGGCGGGCCTGAAAGACTTCGTCAAGCAAAAGCGCTACGCGGATGCACTTGCGTTGTTGGACGATTTCACTCCCATGTTCTCGCGCACCGAACAACTCGAGGTTCGCGGCGACACGCTCGAACAATGCGGCGCTGAGCTTGTGAGCGCCGCGGTCGACAACGATCCCCAAGCCGCTGCCAGCCGCGCTGCCGGTTATCGCCACTGGCGCGCCGCGGGCGTCGCCTTCGAACAGCTCGCTGAATTGCGCTTCGCCACCGAGTTCTACACAGGCGACTTGTGGCACAGTGCTGAAAACTATTTCCGCGGTCACAGCTATTCGCGCGCCGTGCGACTATTGGACAAGTACCTTGAGCACGAACCGGAGCTGCGGAACGCGCAAGCCCTCCTGCGATTAGGACAGGCGCAACTTGCCCGCGGCCGGATGCCCGAAAGCATCGCAGCGTTCGAGGAATGCATTGAGTTTCATCCTTTCGATAGCTCAACGTATCAAGCTCGCATCGACTGCGCGAAAGCCTATCGGAATCTGGGGAACACCAGCCACGCGGAGCAGCTGCTGCAGCAGAATATCGCCGGCAGCACGCTGACACCAAAAAGCCCCGAGTGGAAGGACTCGTTGTTCGAACTGGGAATGCTGCTGCATGATATGGGGCAATATGAGAGCGCCATCGGCACGCTGGAAGACGCGATTGAGCGCTACAAGCACGATCCGCAGCGGCTGCTCGCGCAGTACGTGATCGGCGACTCCTACCGCCGCTGGGGGCAGGACCTTCTCTTGCGCGTGCAGCAATCACGCACCGCCGCCGAGCGCGATAAGAATAAACAATCGGCCGTCGAGCGCCTGGAAACGGCGCTGGAACACTTCGAGGCCGTGCAGATCAGCATAACGCTCAAAACGCACGACATCCACAGCGACCCGCTCATGGGCACCATGCTCCGTAATTGCTACATGCTCGAAGGAACCGTTCTATTCGACCTGGCGTCTCATTCGGATTCGAAGGAACGATACAAGGAAGCCATTGTGGCCTTTTCAAACGTCTCGTCGCTGTACCCGGATCAGCCGTTCGTGCTGGAAACGTTCGTGCAGATCGCCAATTGTTGGCGACGGCTGGGAATCAACGACAAAGCCCGCGGCTCGATCCAACAGGCACAACTTGCGCTCGACCGGCTGCCGGCCACAGCGGATTTCGCCAGTTCCACCGCGCTTAGCCGAGATGAATGGCGCACGCTGCTGGCCGACATGAGCGAATGGTAAACAAACTGCAGCCGGCCTCTATGAGCCCGGCGAAATTACCGAGGTCACGGACCTCGGCTGTAGAAGAATGTTAACGACTGAGCGACTTACCCAACTGATCTCGACGAAGCGCGCAATCCTCACGCAGCTGCGCGAGATCGGGCAGCGGCAAACGGATCTTGCGGCCTCCGGCGACATCGGCTCACTGCTGAGTCTCTTGGGCGCGAAGCAAAATTTGATCGCGACGCTGCAAGAGCTTGAGACCGCGCTGCGACCGCACTACGGCGAGGATCCGGACAAGCGCTCCTGGCGCTCGGCACAGGAGCGAGTCGCCTGCGCCCAGCACGCGTCGGAATGCAACACACTGCTCGAAGATATTTTGCGGCTTGAAAAACTGGCGGCTGACAAAATGACGGCGCGCCGAAACGAAGTGGCGGAGCAACTGCAGCAGGTGCACGCCGCCTCGCAAGTACGCAACGCATATGAAGCGCAGCGTCGAACGATGACCAAGGTCACATGACTTCGCAAAAGCGCGACCATCCAGCCACAATTCCACTGCCGATCGTCGCGAGCGACGACCTGGCCGTTGAGACCGTGCACCCGCTCGCTCCGAACATCGACCTGGAAACGGTGCTCGCGGCCTGGCACACGGCCACGCTGCGGCTGGAACGCACTCACGAAACGCTGTGCGGCGAGGTCGCCCGGCTCACCAAGGAACTCGAAATCAAAAACCGCGAGCTGGCACGCAAGAACCGACTGGCCGACCTTGGCCAGATGGCCGCGCACGTCGCCCACGAGGTGCGCAACAATCTCGTGCCGGTCTCGCTGTACATGAGCTTGTTACGACGGCGGCTGTCTGACGATTCGGGCAGCCAGGAAATCTTGGCCAAGATCGAGGCAGGGTTTACCGCCCTGGATGCCACCGTGAACGATCTCTTGAACTTTACCGCCCATCGTCCGCCCCAGTGGCAAACTTTTGTGGTGGGCGACCTCGTAAGCGAAGTCTGCGAATCGCTCGAGCCACAGCTCGAGGCGCAGATGATCGACGTCGACATCGATGTGCCGCCCAACACGCTGCTCACGGCCGATCGCGAGCTCTTCCGCCGGGCACTGGTAAACCTCGTGCTCAACGCGATCGACGCGATGCCCGACGGCGGGACGCTGGTGATCACGTCGTACGACCAGGCACGCGGCTTCGAATTGGAAGTCGCCGACAGCGGGCCGGGACTATCCGACGAAGCCAAGCGCCGCGCGTTCGAGCCCTTCTACAGCACGAAGCAAAACGGCACCGGCCTAGGGTTGGCTTTCGTTCAGCACGTCGCCGAAGCGCACGGCGGCACAGTCACGGCCGCGAATTGCCCCGAAGGCGGGGCCGCGTTCACGATCAAGATACCACGTCGAGCAATGCGAGCCGCCGCATGAGCGCGAAGAACAAGAATGACAAACCGATGCGCGTGCTCGTAGTCGACGACCATTCGTCGGCCCGCGAAGCCATCAGCGACGTGCTGCGCCAGGCTGGCTACGACGTTGCTACCTGCGCGAGCGCCACGGAAGCACTTGCACGCCTTGCGCAGCAGCCGATCGACGTCGTCGTCACCGACTTGCAAATGCCCGGCATGGACGGCCTGGAGTTCATCCGTGAGATCGAGCGACGCCGGCTGAGTGTGCAAGTGCTCATGATCACCGCACACGGGTCGATCTCCTCTGCGGTCGAAGCGATGCGACACGGAGCTTTCGATTACATTGAAAAGCCGTTCGACGCAGCGGAGCTGGAACACTCGGTGGCAAACGCGTGCGACCGGTTGCGGCTGTCGCATCACGGAGCAAGGAGCAAGGAGCAAGGAGCACGAAACCAGGGACAGTGCTCGTCTCCCTACTCCCCGCTTCCTGCTCCCTGCTCCATGATTGGCAGCAGCCCCGCGATGCATGAGCTGAGGCAACGCATTGCACAAGTCGCCGCCAGCGACGAAACGGTGCTCATCTGCGGCGAAAGCGGCACCGGCAAGGAGCTGGTCGCGCAAACAATTCACGCGCGGAGCCGGCGCGCGGGCGGCCCCCTCGTGAGCCTCAATTGCCCGGTGCTCTCCGCGCAATTGACGGAGAGTGAATTGTTCGGCCACAAGCGCGGCGCTTTCACCGGCGCCGACGCCGATCGGACAGGCCGCTTCGAGCTAGCCGACGGTGGATCGATCCTGCTGGACGAAATTACCGAGATCGATCTGACGCTGCAGGCCAAGTTGCTGCGCGTGTTGCAAGAGCGCTCGTTCGAGCGCGTGGGTTCCTGTGAAGCGGTGCAGGTCGACGTTCGCGTGCTGGCCACGACAAACCGCGACCTGCCCGCCGAGATCGCTGCGGGCCGTTTCCGCGAAGACCTTTATTACCGGCTGGCCGTTGTGCCGATCCTGTTGCCGCCGCTGCGCGAGCGGCGCAGCGATGTGCTAGAGCTGGCCGATCATTTTCTGGCGCATGCCGGCGAGCGACTCGAGCGCGGCTCGTTTACCTTGGATCCCGCGGCTCGCGAGCTGCTGACAAGTTACAATTGGCCCGGAAATGTTCGCGAGCTGCAGAACGTCGTCACGCGCGCGTGCGTGCTGAATCAAGGGGAAACGATTCAAGCCGAGATGCTGCGTCCATGGCTCGCGAGGGAGGCCGATCCGCAGCCTGCCGCCACTTCAAGCGGCATGACCCTCGATGAAATTGAGCGACGCACAATCGTGGCAACACTGGAGCGCTTCGGCGGGCATCGAGCCAAAACGGCCCAAGCGCTCGGGATCGGCATTCGGACGCTCAGCGGCAAGTTGCGCTCGTACGGGTATGCGCCCAGAGAAAAGGACTTCGCCAAAGCTAGCTAACCAATGCAATCGGCAGATTTCGCCGCTTCGCTTCGGCAAGATTTACCGGGTCGACGGCTCGTTTACGTCAATGAATGGATTTGGCAAACGCAGAATACTGAGTCGCGACGGCAAATTACGCAATAGGCGCGCGCCGCGATTTGCTAGCGATTAATGCGGCACGGAGGTTGCCATGCTTACGTCATTGTTTCAGTCGTCGTCAATCCCGGTGTTGGAGCAAGTCGTCAAATTTACGGAGGCGCGGCATGGCGTGCTCGCGGGGAACATCGCGAATCTTGACACGCCCGGCTACAAGACACGGGATTTGTCGCCGGCGTTGTTTCAAGAGCGACTGAAGGAGGCCATCGAATCCCAGCACGAGCCGCCGCCGCGGCCTTATGAGCCCGCTGCGTTCGGATCAACCTCGAGCTACAAATCGTCGCGCCGCGCCGAGCGGCAACTCACAGCGTTCCGCAAAGTGGAAGAGTCGATGAAAAGCATCCTTCGTCACGATGAGGCCGACGTGAGCATGGAGCAACAGATAAACGAGATCGTCAAAAATCAGCAGCAGCACAACCTCGCGATCAACATCATGAGCGCGCAGTTCCGGCTGCTACGGGCCGCCATCACGGAGCGCGTCGCGTAAAAGGATTATAAGAAGCGACAGCGCACACGTTCTCAAGAAATATTATTGAACAGAAGGACACAGAGGAAGCAGAGGGATGCGGGATACTTCACTCTGCTACCTCGGCGCCCCTCCTGTTCAAACGATACTGTGTTAATGTTGAAAACTGCGAAAGGTTTGTAATTCATGTTTTCTAGTCTCGACGTCAGCACAAGCGGGTTGGTGGCGCAGCGTACGCGGCTGAATGCGATTTCGTCGAACATTGCCAACATGTCGACGACTCGCAACGAGCTGGGCCAGCCGGAACCGTATCAGCCGCGCTATGTGACGTTTCAAACCAACGACGAGCTCAAAACGCCGGGGGGCGGAGCCGGCGTGCAGATCGGCAGCGTCGAGTACTCCAATGAACCGCCGAAAATGAAGTATGAGCCGGGCCATCCGGATGCCGACAATCGCGGATTTGTGCGCTACCCGGCCGTCGACATGACGATGGAGTTCGTCGACGCGCTGGAAGCCACGCGCGCCTATGAGGCCAACATCGGCGTGATTGAAATCACGAAGAACATGACGGAGCAGACGTTGAGGATTATTGCCTGACTTGGACCGGTTATAGCCCGCAGCGAAGGCAAGAGATAGCCAAAGTCTTGCTTGCGTTTCGGGCTGCCAACTGACGGTTTTCCCCATGAGCCCAATCAACAACATCTCGATTGCGAATGATTTTTCTGCGCTGCCGCCGCTTGCGGCCGACGGCCAGGCGGGCGGGCCGGCATTCAAGGACATGCTGTTTGATTCGATTCAGCATGTGAACACGATGCAGCTCGAAGCCGACCACGCGGTAGAAACCCTGTTTACGGGCGGCGAAATCAATCCGGCCGAAGTGCTTACCGCGGTGCAGAAGGCGGACCTGGCCTTCCGGCTCACCATGCAGATGCGCAACAAGTTGATGGAAGTTTACCAGGAGATAAAGGACATACGGATATAGCAGGGAGCACGGAGAATAGAGCGGCGAGAAGCCTGATGCTCGCCGCTTCTTGCTCCATGCTCCTCGCTGAAAGGTCCACGGATGGATTTTTTGAATAAGTCACTCGCTCAAGTGAGCGAGCTGTTCCGATCGATGACGCCCGGTGCTCGGATCACCGCCGGCCTGCTGCTGGCCGTTGTGGTGATTAGCCTGGGCTATCTGTTCAAGCAAGGCACTGCCGGACCGGATGCGTTCCTGTTCGGCGGCGAAATGCTTCCCGACAGCGAGCTGACGCGGATCGAGGCCGCGCTCGGCGACGCAACCATCACTTGGAACCGCGAAGGCAACCGCATTCGCGTTCCGGCGGGTCAGCAGGCGGCTGCCTTGGCGGCGATTTCCGACGCCGGCGCGCTGCCGCGCAACTTCAACGACATCCTCGAAAAGGCACTCGAAAAGGGTGGCCCGTGGGAATCGGCAGCTGCCACGCGCGAGCGCCTCAAGATCGCCAAGCAGCAGCAGCTCACCGAAATCGTGCGCGCTCATTACTGGGTGGAGGACGCGGTGGTGATTTACGATGAGCAAGCGCCGCGCGGCCTTTCCGGCACCAAGCAGGTCACTGGGTCGGTAAGCGTGCGGCCGATCGTGGGTGAAACGCTCGACCCGCGGCGCGAAAGGCGGCTGCAGAACCTCGTGGCCGCCGCCGTCGTCGGTCTCACGCCGCAAGACGTCGTCGTGACGAATCTCGGCGAAGGTAGCAGCGCCGGCTCCGACGGCGGCGTCTACCCGGAATTGTTCGAAGACGACTATATGAAGAATAAAGTCGTCTTCGAAATGCAAAAACGCGAAAGCATTCTCAACGCGCTGCGGGACATTCCCGGAGTGCGCGTCGAAGTCAACGCCGATTTCAACGACGTCTACGAGCGGTCGACTACGAACATGAAGCCCGACCCCAAGCCGGCGCCTTTGCGCGAGGTTGAAACCAAGGAATTAATTAAACAATCTACGGGTGCCGCCGGTGGTCAGCCTGGTCCCGTTGCCCAAGGACCCAACCGGCAGAGTGTTGCGCCAGCACCCAACCAAAACCTTAACGAAACCGAGAATTCATCGACGGAGACGGAGAACGTCGTTGGCGGCGAGCAGACTCGATCGTTGGCCAAAGGTTACACGTTGCGCGAGATTTGGGCCACGGTCGCCATTCCCACGAGCTACCTCGAAAGCCTGTGGAAGAGCCAAAACCCGTCGACGACCGATCCGCCTACGAAACAGGATCTGACGCCGGTCGAAACGCAGGTCAAAACTGCCGTGGAAAACATCGTCGAGCCGCTGCTGCAGCTGCAGGCCATCGAGGGCGAGGACAACTACAAGCACGTGAGCGTAAGCTTTGTCCCTTCGCTGCCGGTACCGCAAATTGAGTCGCCTTCCACCACCACGAAGGCACTCTCCTGGGCTGGTCGCTATTGGAGCACTCTCGCGATGCTTGGAGTGGCGATGTTCAGCTTGATGGTGCTGCGCTCCGTTGTGCGCGGCACGACGAGCGGCGATTCGCCCGGCGCGGCGCTTGCAACGCCGGCTTTGACCTTGCATGGCGAGACTGGTTCGCCCGGCGCTGAAACCGAAGCGGAGCCGGAACCAGAACGGCAGCGATTGCGATTCAAGAAAGGAAAGTCGCTGAAGGACGACCTCGTGGAGATTGTGCGCGAAGATCCCGACGCTGCCGCTGACATCCTGCGAACGTGGATCAGCAAGGCGGGATGAAAACCACAGCCCGACAATCTGGGTCTGGTGTTGTACCGGCCCAAGATGGGCCGGCGATGTAATCAGCGACATTGGAATTGCACTTGATCAAATGAGTACGTTAACACCTAATTTACGAAAAGCTGCGGTGCTGATCCGCAGCCTCGACGCGGACTCCGCCGCAAGCCTGCTGGGTCAACTTTCGGTCGAGGAAGCCGACGCTTTGCGCGCGGCGGCTCAATTAATCGGGCCGATCGACCCCGAAGAGCGCGCCGATGTGGCGGCCGAATTTCGACGTGCGGCGCCGATCGCCGCGAAGCCGGCAGCCGACGGTGTCGAACTGCGCCTCTCGCGGCCGATGGAAACAGAGCCAGTCGCCGCGCCGCCAGTTCGACCAGCAGCGGTCCTCGCGAAGCGATTCGAGTTCCTCGAAGATGCGCCGATGAATGCGCTCGTGCCCTACCTGTCGCGCGAGCACGTGCAAACAATCGCTCTGGTGCTGTCGCATCTTGCGCCGGCGCGGGCCGCAACCGCGCTGGCCGCGCTGCCGGAGAAGCTGCAAGCCGACGTGATCGAGCGGCTCGCGCTGCACGGCGAAACGGATCCCGAAAGCGTCGTCGTCGTCGAGCGTGAACTGGCCGACTG
>DATFGJ010000155.1:0-6518 GCA_035249585.1 Lacipirellulaceae bacterium | reverse complement strand
CGCACCAACTTCAACCAGGAGCACGTGTTCCTGTACCGCACCGTGGCGACACCGGAAACGGCCCGCATGCTGCTGGTCGACGTGCTCGGACGCGTGAACAAAATCGCCCGCGAACCCGAGTTCTACGACACGCTCACCAACAACTGCACGACGAACATCGTGAGCCACGTCAACCGTATCCGCCCCAATCGCGTCGGCCCTGATCTGCGCATGCTGCTGCCCGGCTATTCCGACCAGCTCGCGTTCGACCAGGGCCTCCTCGAGCGCCGCGGCACGTTCCTGGAGACGCGCGAGCAGGCCTATGTGAACCCACGTGCGGAGCGATTCGCCGGCCGCGAGGATTTTTCCACAATGATTCGGCGACAGTAGGTCAGGCTTTCCAGCCTGACATTGAAGTGGCACATCCAAGCATCAGTCGTTGAAGATGGATGCGCAGTGTGATCCAAGAGACGTCAGGCTGGACAGCCTGACCTACGTCACTCGCCAATGATCTTCACGAGCACGCGCTTTTTGCGCCGGCCGTCGAACTCGCCGTAAAAAATCTGCTCCCACGGCCCGAAGTCAAGCTTGCCGATCGTGATGGCGACCACCACCTCACGGCCCATGATCTGCCGTTTGTGATGCGCATCGGCGTTGTCCTCGCCCGTGCAATTGTGGTGGTAGCGCTCCGGCGATGGATCAAACGGTGCAAGCTCCTCGAGCCACTTCTTGTAATCGTGATGCAAGCCGGCCTCGTCGTCGTTGATGAAGATGCTGGCCGTGATGTGCATCGCATTGACCAGGCACAAACCTTCCGTGACGCCGCTTTCCTTCACGCACTTTTGCACCTGCGGCGTGATGTTGACAAAGTCCATCCGCTCGGGAACGTTGAACCACAGCTCTTGGCGATACGATTTCATCCGCGACTCTCGAAATCACTTACTGATCGAAGATTGCATAAGCCCAATTACAGAACTCTTCCCACGTTCCACGCAGGTATTTCCATATGAACACAAAGCCCAGGCCGCCATAAAAAGCAACACATAATGCACCGATACCTTTCCACAGCCAAAACCTAAGTGGCTCAGGAATACGTACTTGGGGATCATCCAGCTCGGTAGCGCATATCCATACGCCTATTGCTATGCCGGCGACCATGATTAGTGCAAACAACGGCGGAAAAGCACGCACCGCACGAAAAAAAGCGCGTCCGACTGCGTTAACGATGGACTGTGGCACGTACATAGCCAGAGCCGTTCAATACGCACCTACAATTCATATGTCCCGCTATTCAATCGGGCTTGACTTGTCGGCCGTGGGGAAATTATTGGGCACGGGAATCGTCGCCTTGCCCGTCGCCGCCCACTCGGCGACACGTTGCAGCGTGGTCGCGAAGCCGACGCAGTGCATGGAATAATCGGCGTGGCCGAGCACCGTGTGAAACACTCGGCCACCGCCATATTGGAGCGTCATGAGCATCGGCTCGTGCCGGCTCGTGCCTTCGTATTGGGGCGAGGAATAGGCGGTCGCGAGAATGTGCAAATCCTCGGCTGGGCCGCGCAGCTGATCGTAAAGCTCGTCCTTGGTATGCATCCACAGCGGCGGCAAGCCACGCATGATCGGATGCTCCGCATCGCGCGTGCGAATCTGAAATTCGTGCTGCGGCCCGTGGTGACCGCCTGCCCCGGCCGACGTGTCGCGAACGATTTTGCCGGCCTCGTTGAGATAAACGTATGGCCCATGCTTCTCCGTGCGCCCGTACCAGCCGCCCAAGCCGATCATGCGGTTATACTCGGGCCAATCGGGGAACGCGTTGTTCGCCGCGTGCACGCTCACGAACCCGCCGCCACCGCTCACATACGACTCAAATGCTTTCTCGGTCGCCTGCGACCAGCGATCTCCGTTGTAGTTGCTTACGACGACGTCGTAGTCGGCGAACTTGGGCTCAAAGCCGCGCATGTCGCCGCCCGCCGGCGGCGACGTGGCGACATCAACGGTAAAGCGGCCGCTGGATTCCAGGATCGTTTTCAGTATCGGCGTTGTGACTTTCCATTCGTGGTTGTTCTGGCCGTCAATGATCAGCGCCCGCAGTTTTTCAGTCGATTCGGCAGGTGATTGGGCCCGCAGAGCGTCACTCAGAAGAGATGCGACTATCACCAAACATATTGTTGCCGTAAGAATGTTCTTCATAGTTGTTGTTCGCTCAGCTCAAATTTGGGAATAAGAAAACATCACGCAGAGGCGCAGAGTACGCGGAGGTATTCCAGAAACGCTACATGGCAAGTGGCCTTCACCACGTCCTCTGCACTTCTGTGTGATACTCCTAGTCTAACCTTCGGGCTAACTCTCCGCCCGCAGCTCGGCCGGCACGTCGCGCAAGGCCGCGTCGGGCAGCACGAAAGAGCTGCCCACTAGCTCCGCGTCGTCGTTAATCAAATCGGCGAAACGCATTCCCGGCAAGAGGGCCACCGCGAAAATCTCTTGCACAGCCTCCTCGAACTTCAAGAATGCGAGCACCTGAGGGCGCTCGATGTCGACCACCCACACTCCGCAAGTGCGATCGGTTTCTGCCAGTCGCTCGGTGATTTGCATGCCGCTAAATACGGCCGTCTCGCGGACTTGCGAAAGGCCGACGAACGCTAAATTGCCCGCCATTTCCAGGCCGCGCGTGAAGCCATCCAACTGCACAATTGGCTCATAGCGGCCACTGGAAAGATCCACGTAGCCCAGGCTGCCGGTCCCCGATTCCAACAGCCACAGCCGCCCGGCGTGCCACCGCGGCGAATGCGGCATCGAAAGCCCGCGGGCGACGATCTCGTTCGATTCCATGTCAATGAGGATGCCGCCGCTCTTTTTATTTTCGCGCCAGCCGCCGGCCGTGTCGGTTTCGCCGAGCGCGGTGACCCATCGCGGCCGGCCGTCGACGAGACCCAGGCCGTTTAAATGGCAGCGGTCGTCCGGCGTGAGCTGCGAGATAAACTTCGGCCTCCACACCGGCGCAAAGCTGTGATCCGGATCGTGCGTGGCCAGGCAGGAGAACCGCGTGTTGGCGAACCACAGCTCGTCGCCCACATAGGCCATTTCATGAATCTGCACGTCTCCCGTGACATGGGCCGTGCGCGGCAGGAAGCAGGCGTCGTGCTTCCCGGCCGGCTCGATCTTCGCGGACACGGCCGGCACGTTGCGAAACTCCCACACGTCCACCGCGGTGCCAATTGCCAATCGCCCAGGGCCCACGGCCAGCCCCATTGGCCTATTGAATGCGCGGAAATGCGTGTTCATCACACCGCCGTCAGAGCGAAGAATGACGAGCTTGCCGGCCTGGTAGGTCGTTACGACAAGCGCGCTGGCCAGTTGCTCAAGAATCGCCGGGAAGCTCGTCGTGTGCACGCTGCGCAGCGGCGAAGGTTCCGCATCGGCGGCGGCGTTTTCTTTTGGTGGCACGACATCCGAACCCATCAATTTAGCGGAGTTTGCTCCGCGCAGCCTACTGCTCGTACGGCATCAAAATCTCTTCCGCCTCGATACCTGCGATCGAGCGGAATTTGCCTTCGGCGATCGCGGCGCCAAGCTCGGTCGTGCGGCGGTAGTAATGGTTCGACGGCCGGCGGCCAAGCAGCTTTTGACGCACACTCTCGCAAAACATCTCCGCGGCGTCGCGCGTGAGCGGATCCTCTTGCCGTGCACCGTACAAGCTAGTGGTAAGCATCGTAATAAGATCCTGACAGCGCTGCGAAAGCTCGGCCATGCGGCACTGGCGATCGGCAAGCTTCAGCTGAAACCGGCTCATCGTGCCCGAAATCTCCAGCGCCATCCGGTGCAGGCGATCGCAGGCGAACTCGGCATGCTCGCGCAGCGCCTTGGGCATGTCGGGCAACTGGGCCGACGCCACGGGCATCAGCCGCCGCGCAACGCTCCATCGCAAGTACGGAAGCGCCACATTTTTCAGGGCCCACATGTGAGCCGGATTGAGCGGATTGGGCTTGCGAATGCCGGCCGCGGCCAGCGCCTTGCCGATCGGCTCGAAATAGGTCTTGCCGTGATGTTTCACCAGCGACTTGAAGAAGCCGAGGGCCAGCATCTCGCCCTCGCCTTCGTAAATGCACGGCGCGAGATACTCGTGAATGTTGTCGCCGAAATTGTGGCCCACGAGGAATGACCGGCCGCCGTGCGTCTTCATGAAGTATTCCACGGCGGCGTGCTTCTGCGATTCGCTGCCGAAGATCTTGGCGACGATGCACTCCATCTCGCCGCGGTAGCCGCGATCGATGAGTCCCGCACACCAAGCGACGAGCGCGTCACAAGCGACGATCAGTCCGGCAAGCTCGCCCATGCGCCGCCGCACCAGCTCGCGCGTGGCAATCGCCGCGCCATAAGTGCGGCGGAAGTTAGCCCACGGGATGAGACTGGCCAGCATCAATCGCATCGTGCCGGCCGCGTTTGCGCACAATGCGACCCGGCCCAAATTCAACCCGTGATAAGCGATCGTCAGGCCGTCGCCGCGCGGCGGTGTGAGCAGGTTCGCCGCCGGAACCCGGAAATCGCGGAAGATAATCCCGCGATTGTACGTATGCTTGAGCGCCCACAGGCCGTATTTGCGCAGCTGAAAGTTCTGGTTCTCGCGCGGCGGCAACTCGACTACCAGTACCGCCGGCTCCTCTTCGATCAAGCACACGAGGCCGATCGTGCGGCCCGGCACGACGTTGGTGATAAACAGCTTCTCGCCGTTGACCACGTACTCGTCGCCTTCAAGCCTTGCGGTTGTGCGCAGCGCCGTGAGATCGCTCCCCGCATTCGGCTCGGTGAGCGCAAACGCGCTGAGCCGCGAGCCGTCGGCAAGCCCCGGCAGGAACCGCTGTTTCTGTTGCGCATTGCCGAAAGTGCGCACGGGGTCCACCGCACCGATGCAGCCATGCACCGAAGCCAGCCCGGCTACCGTCGGCTCGACCAGCGCCATCCGCGTAAGAAACGGGGCGAATGAGTTGAACGGCGCACCTGAGCCACCATATTCCTTGTCAACCAGAAGACCCCAATAGCCGGCGGCGCCGAGGTCCATCAGCACCGAATCCGAGATCTTTCTCTCGTCGTTGAGCAACGTGCCAGCTTGTTTGTGCCGCTCGACGACGGCAACGGAATCGTCCATTACCCGCTGCACATCGGCCGGCGTATTCGGCGACTTACTCTGAAACAAACTTACCGGTACGCCGCGATCCCAAATGGCCCGATGCGCCGGGCTGTTGGATGTCTGGTACTCGGGCGCAAAGAGCGCCTCAACCTGATCGTCGGCCGTGTCGATGGCCCCCGTGCGCCGGGCCTCGTCCGCGCTCTTGCCGCCCAACGCAAGGGCCGTTTCCGCGAAGGATGCCTCCGCGCGGGGCCGTTCTTTTTGGGGTGCTTCTGTCGCCATTAGTCCTCCATCAATTCATTGTATCGGATACGATCCGGTGGGCACCGCGGAGATTCGGCACATCCGCCTGTCTGCTACAATTGCCATCGGATTATCAGGTCTACATGGTCGAGATCAACTTAGCGTGAACACACCTGAAAGCATACCTCAGCCTGAGCAAGACGCCCTGCGGAAATTGCTCGTAGCCGAAGGCCTCGAATTCACCGACGATCAGCTCGAATCGCTCGACCGATACCGGCGGCTTTTGTGGTCGTGGAACGAGCGAATAAATCTTACGCGCCATACGACCCTGGAGAAATTCGTCAGCCGCGATATCGTCGATAGCCACGAGCTTTCCAAACTTATGCAGCGCGGCGAGCGCGTGCTGGATGTCGGTTCTGGCGGCGGCGTACCGGGCGTGATCCTGGTGATCATGCGCCCGGACTTGTCCGTGTCACTGAGTGAATCGACACAGAAGAAAGCCCGCGTGCTGGAATCAATGGTCGCCGAACTGGCTCTCGAGACGCCCGTCTACGCCACGCGCGCCGAAGAGGTCCTTGAGATCAACACGTTCGATACATTAGTTGCGCGGGGCCTGGCATCCTTGCCTAAAGTGCTCACCTGGCTCGCCCCGCATTGGGACGCGTTTGATCAGTTGCTGCTCGTCAAAGGGCCGAAATGGGTCGATGAGCGCAACGAAGCTCGCCATCAAGGATTGTTCAAGGGATTAGAACTTCGCAAAGCGGCGACCTACCAGACTCCGCTGACCGGCGCGGAAAGCGTAATTCTCAAAATCTGGCGACCGAATAAGCATGAAGCATAAGGGGATGGCCGATCCGACTCGAAATCCGTAAACTTACCCGTAGGTCAGGCTTTCGGAGCCTGACTAAGAAGACGCGCTTGGTTCATTAATTGTCAGGCACTAAAAGCCTGACCTACAGGACGAGGAAATTCACGTGGCAGAAAAAGAAAAAGAAGCCGCCAAAACGCCGGCCGACGGTGACCAGGGCGCTCAGCCCTCACAGGAACAATTGCAGCGCGCAGCGCGCGTCGAAGTGAACGACAAGAACGCGGTGTGCCTGTATGCGAATTTTTGCCGTGTCACCGGCACGCCCGAAGAGCTGATTCTTGATTTCGGCCTAAACGCTCAGCC
>DATFGJ010000154.1:0-3966 GCA_035249585.1 Lacipirellulaceae bacterium | reverse complement strand
GGACGGCGCTCGATTCGCGACAGCGAAGCGATTAAAGACGTGAGCCAGCAATCGCGGCGCGGCGAATCAACGGCCATCCTGGCGTTACCCCTCCATTCTAGAAAGGGGTCAGCACCGGTCAACCAAGCACGCGGAGCGTGGCATTACCGGGACAATTGATAGCGAAAAATGAATGGACAAGCGCTCGTTGCGCACCGGCACCACGAATGCTGGCGCGGCGGCGCACGCTACAATCGGGAAATCACGCGCAACCTATTCGACCGTTACGGTCGTCAACGCCGGCTCCACGGTGTCAGGCGGCGCAGTTTCCTCATTCGACGCATCATCCTTGTTCGTGTCGCTCGCTTCGTCCCGCGGCGCTTCGGCTGTTGCAACGAATTGATATTTCAGCACACGCGGACCGTTTTGCTCTTCAATTTCCAGAAGCATCGAAGTACCGACCAGTCCCGCACCGTTGGGATAGCGATAAACTTTGCGGTCCAGGTTCGCACCCAAGCGATATACTTGTACTCGCTGCCGGCGATGTCCCTTGGCCCAGAGATAGCAACGAAAATCGGCCAGTTGTTTCGCGCTGTTGGTCATGAGCTGCTCGACGATGAGTGTGCCCGCCTTGTCGACGTGCGTTTTCACGTCAAGCGTGAGATCGACGGTGCCCACTTCCAGTTCCGTGTAAACGCTGAACTCATACTGTTCGTCGGCTTGCAGCTTGAACTCGACGCGGATTGGCTGGCGTCCAAACAGCGCGTTCTTCAAACGGATGTCGAATGGGAATTCGTATTTCTCACCGGCGGCCAGCACGATGGTGCCATGCGGGGGCTCAATCGACCAGCGATCGGTCACCAGGCCCGAAGACTCCGCCATGAACCCGTCGGCATTGAGGTTTTTCTCAGCATGGGCCTGCTGAGGAACAATAATCCTGAGCGAGCCGCCCACGCCTTGCGAAAAGAAGTTTTGGACCCGCAATGAATTGCGATGCGGTTTCATGAAGATGCTCGGCACCTGGGTGTGCTCGAAGCTTACTGCCATCCGCCAGCGCGTGATCGCCTCGTGCAGGCCCAGCACAAACGATGGTACCGGGCCCACGTCGATGACTTGTTCATTGCCTTCGTTTGCCGGCATCGTGCTGCGGCCATCGATGTCGATGTGCTCGACGTCCTGACCGAGGTACAGCACTTCGCGCGTGGGCTCGGAATTCCAAACGACCATCACGACGCGGCCATCCGGCCGCAGAAATATGCGATTTTCGCTGCCACCGGGGAGCTGCATTTGACCCAGGTAGGATGCGCCGCCAAGCATCGCCGCGGTCGTGCGCCACGGCAGCAGCAATTCGGACGCCATGCCGCTGGCGCGCATCAGGCCGTTTTCATCGTTGAACGGGTTGGGCACGATGATAGCCCGTACGCCGCGGATCTTCGCCGCCACAAGCTGCCGCACAAATTCGCTTGCGCGATCGGCCAAGGCCTGGGCGTCGAATTGCGACTCGCTCGTTGGCCGCGGCGGCGGTTCGATCAGAACCCAGTGCTCGGCTGAACTTTTGCGCGACATTTCCAAGAGCTCGTTTAACTTTGCTTCATTCGGCCGAGGATTAATGCACAATTGCTCGAAGTCCCAAGGCACTGGGCCCGACGCCCGGTTCTCATTGTCCCATTCCCAGCTCATGCCAAGCTTCACATCCTGCCCGAATCGGAATAGCAGTGTGCGCAGATCGTTAATGCGCTGCGGCAGTCCCACGATGCCGGCGAAGCTGGTGTCGTACTCGCGCCCGAGCTGCCACCATCGAACGCGCAGCGAAAGCCGGGTCATTACCGGCTCCAGCGACGCCGACCAGGTGGCACTCGTGTCTTCCGAGAGCAGATCGGCGACTGGCAGATTGACGCCGGTACGCGGGGAAAGCTCATAGTTCGCCGGCGGCCGGTCGATAATGCCGATCGCTTCGATATTCGATGCGCCGAGCAGCTCGACGAATCGTATCAGCTCGTCGCCCCGCCGCGGATTGTCGGCGTCGAACCAAACCGGCACCTTGACCCAATTGATTCCCACCTGCGGGAGCAGGCGGCTCAAATCCTGAAACGAGAGCGGCTTGTCAGCATCCGGCAGCGTCCACCCGAATTCACCGCCCCGCGGCATCGGCAGCGGCGGCACGACCGCCAGCCACACTTCGCGGCTGTCCAGATTGCGCTCGGAATCGCCGTCGCCGTCAGACGCTTGGGGGCTGACCATTTTTACCACGACGCGGTAAAAACCGTAGTCCGGAATGTTGGGCCGCCATTCAGCCGTGCCTTCATAGCCGACCAGACCTTTGTCGACGCCGTCGGTTAGCGCGGCCGTTTGCTGGGCTTCGTCGACAATCTGCCGGCCGTTGAGCCGCTCGTGGTGACTCTCCAGCTCCTTATCGTTCTTGTCGAACAACTGGAAATAGATCTCCGGGTTGCTTTCGCGAATTCCGGACAGCTCGCAGCGAACGACGACCTTCTTCAGGTCGTCGTAAACATTATAGGGGCTGTCGCTGGACACGGTGATGCGCGGCAAGCGGGCTAGCGAGATGTCGGCCAATGAAACGCGGCCGTGCAAATCGCCCTTATTGCTGCGCACAACCTCCAAGCGAGCAACTACTCGGTCGATTGCTTTATCCGTGAGCTCGACGTGCTCAAAACGCACTTGCTCCCAGCCCTTGGTCGTCGAAAACGGTTTGCTGCGGCATGTTTGCAGCACGCGGCCGTTTGTGTCAGAGAACTCAAGCGTGATCACAACCACGCTATGCTTCAGGCCTTCGTTCTTTAGTCGAGCCTCGAAGTCGTAGCTGAACCGAGACATGACGCGGATCGGCGGGCTGGAAACGGCGGCCGCCGCGCCGTCCAGCTCGAGCCGCAGGCACTTCTTGCCCACCGCCGTCTCGTCATCTTGAATGCCGATCCTGACGTAATGCGGAAACTCGACGCCCGTCTGGCGGACCCAGCGGTCCGGCCAGTGATCGAAATTCATGTCCCACTCTTCGTTGAACCGGCAGTGGAACACGCTCACAGCGTCCGCGGCGCGCTCTTCGCCGGCAGCGGCGGCAGCGGGTAGAATCAGGCTGGCAAGCAGTGCAAGAAGCAAGCGAATGTCGTTCATTCAAAAATGTACCGTACGCGTTTCGGCAGGGAATTGGTGCTTCTGGACTCCTTGCGCAATGCTCCCTCGGCCCCGCTAGAACCATGCCAACCGTCAAAATCGGAATTCAAACTCGCTGCCTTCATCAACCTCTGCGGCAGGCGCTGCGGACGGCCGCTCGATTGGGCGCCGATGGCGTGGAGATCGACGCCCGACACGAGCTACCCGCTTCGGAGCTGTCACAAACCGGCCTGCGTGAGTTGCACAAGCTCTTGGGCGATCTCAACCTGCGGGTTTCGGCAGTGGCCTTCCCGACGCGGCGCGGTTACGACGATCCTCAGGAACTGGAGCGGCGCGTGTTCGCCACGCAATCGGCCCTGCGCTTTGCCGTCGATTTGCGATGCGACGTCGTAATCAACCGCGTCGGCCGAGTGCCTGATAGCGACGACGACCCGCAATTCGGCCGGCTCGTGGAGTCGCTCACGGCGATCGGCGCGCATGGCGACCGCGTCGGCGCGCGGCTCGCCGCTCAAACCTCTGAGGCCAGCCCGCAGAATTTGGCTCGACTACTTGCCGCTTTGCCGCAGCACACGGTCGGCGTCGATTTGCATCCGGGCGAATTAATCATGGCTGGCCATTCGCCGCAAGAAGCACTCGAATTGCTGGGCCAGCACGTGCTCCACGTTCACGCTTCGGATGCGGTGCGCGATTTCGCTGCAGGCCGCGCAAAACCAGTCGAGCTCGGCCGCGGCACGGCCGATTTGCCGGAGCTGTTGGGGCGGCTCACCGAGTTCGATTATCGCGGCTGGGTGACGATCGAAACGCGCGACGCAGCCAACCCGGTTGCGGAAATCGAAAACGCGGTCGCGTTTTTGC
>DATFGJ010000153.1:0-5519 GCA_035249585.1 Lacipirellulaceae bacterium | reverse complement strand
CCCAGAGTCGTAGCACGCTGCCGATAGCGTCGCCGCCGGCGAGTGAGCAGGACGGCGCCGATCGAACCCTCCCTTTGCCCCTCCCTAAGAGGGAGGGGGAGGCCCGCGATCCGCATCTCGAGCTGTTTACCAAGAATGCGTATCCGTCTGCGCGGGAGTGTGCCGCTTGCCATGAAGACATCTATCACGAGTGGAGCGTATCGGCCCACGCCTACGCGGCCGTGTCGCCCATGTTTCACAAGTTCGAGCAGAAGCTGAACGACCTCACGCACGGCGCGGTCGGCTACTTCTGCATGCGTTGCCATGCCCCAGTGGCGACGGCCCTGTGCGCGTCGCGCGATGAGCCGCTGTGGAATTTGCCTGAGGCCGCGCGCGAGGGCATCACGTGCATCGCCTGCCATCGCGTGCAGTATGTCTACGGCAAGTCGAACGGCGAGCGGCGGATCGAGCCGGGGGACGTGTTCGCGCCGGTGCTGGGAGGCATCGGCGGCGAGGGCGTCGCCGAAACGATCCACCGCCGCGAGCATTTCAAAGTGAAAACGTCGCCCGACGAGCCCGGCCCCGGCCAGAACATGCACGCGGCCGGTATTTACTTTGAGCCGCTCACGCGCAGCGAGTTTTGCACGCCGTGCCACCAGGTGGCCGTGCACCCGGGAATCAAGCTAGAAGTGGTGTGGGAGCAGTACCGTGCGTCGCCCGCGTGCAAGAAAGGAATTCAGTGTCAGGATTGCCACATGGGCCGCGTGCCGGGCCTGCCGCTGGGTTACGACGTCGGGCCAGTCGCAAAGATCGCCGACAAAACGGTGAACGACCAGCGCAAGCGATCGAACCACATCTTCTTCGGGCCGAACTATTCGATCGCCCACCCCGGCGTGTTCCCGTTCCACCTCAAGGCGAACCGCTGGTCGATCGAAGATTGGCTGGCGTTCGATTGGCGGGCCGGATGGGGCACCGAGGAGTTTGAAGATCGGTTGGCGGGCGGCGAGATTCAGGCGGCATTTCCGCCCGTGTGGGCCGAGGCCGACGACCGCTACGACGCCCGCGAGATCATCGACGAGAACCTGGCCAAGCTAAACCGCAAGCGCGAGCTGCGCGTGGCGGTGATGGAGAACGGCTCGCGCGTCGAGGGGCCGTTCTTTGATTCGCCGCTGTGCCGCGGGCAGGATATTCGCTTCCACTACGTCGTTACGAACACGAACGAGGGCCATAACCTGCTTACCGCGTCGCTCGGCGCGCAGCCGCAGTACTGGGCCAACGTCGCCCTGATCAGTCCCGACGGCCGACGCTTGTGGGAGACCGGTTACACCGATTCCTACGGCGACCTGGCCAACATCCACTCGATCGACGTCCGCCACAAACGCGTGCCGTACGATTGGCAGCTCTTCAACCTGCAGACGATGTTTCTCATCACCGGCGCGAAGGGCACCGACCGCGAGTTCCCCGTGCCAGTGAACGTGGACATCGATCAGCTGCCCTTCATCCGGCCGGGTGCGCAGCCGATCACAACGATCAATCATCCACCGCTGATTCGCATGGAAAGCCAGTCGCTCGCGCCGCTCGGCTCGCGGCGCGTGCCGTATCGCATTCCGGGCCACCTCGTGCAGCAGCCCGGAACCTACCGCCTGTCGTTCCGCATGCGCAGCCGGGCCGAGCCGATTTACTTCATGCGCTTCTGCGACGCCACGCCGGAAATGGAGCGCGCGATGAACGAATGGATGATCGACGTGCACCCAATGAGCGTGGAGTTTGAAGTCAAGTAGCGAAAGGAAATGTGAACCGTGTTTCGAAGCCCGAGGCGCATGCAAGGGCCTACGCGGGAATGCCCATGCCTGGTCGCCGCGGCCACGGGGCTCGAGTCCATGAGCTTTTCATATTGATGTTGCCGCGACGTTTACTCACGAATCGCCCGACTTGGGCCGCACTCGCTGCGACCCTCGCGCTGGCCGGCGCGCTTGTGGGAAGTAGGCCTATCGGGGCCGAATATCCGTCGGAGCCCTGGTCCGCGCCCGTCGCCCAGCAGCCAGAGCCTGCATCACCCGAGCTACCCATTCCGAACGCCCCACTCCCAGCTGCGGCACCGCTGACTCCGCCAGTGTTTGCCGAGCCGCCGTTGGTAGACGCAGCGTGTAAGATCGATGCGCCGCTGACGAGCAGCATGCCTTTGTTTGACGGCGGCCCGCCCATCGAGATCGCACAAGCGCGGTCACATTTTCTGCAGAGCCTCGGCCGGCACGGCCTGGCTGCCCCGCATGCGGCGGGCGTCGAATCGGTTCACTCGCCTATTTTTCTTGACCCCGAACCATGGCAAGCGCCGGTTGCCAGCGGCGATCTGTTCATGCCGCCCGGGGATTGTACGTCCGCAGAGCCCGCGACGGGTGGCTGGGGTCGAGCCGAAGGCGAACCCCCAGCGGAAGATCATGCTGGGGACTCGGTCGCCCCGGCGACCGCGACCTCCAGCCACTCACATGAAGAGCTGTTCTGTTCCCCGCCATGCGATGCATCGCATTCCCAACTTGCACCATATAGCAGCGAGGACTTCGCACCCGATCCGTTCTACGACGCCATGCCCTATAACGCCTGCGCCGAGCAGGGCATCTACGGCGGCAAGTACCTCAACCCAACGCAGCGGCCGCTGGTGGAGCTGGGCATGCCGCTTTATCAATCCGGTCCGGTGCCGCCGCCTGGCGCGCATTGCGGCGAAACGAATCCATCGCTCCCGCGTTTTTATGTCTATGGCGACTATCGCGCCGCCGCCGCATACAACGACCAGAACGGCCGCGACGTCGGCGTGTTGGCCCATCGGCTGAATCTGGAATGGGACCTGTGGCTTACCTCGACCGAGCGCTTCCACATGTTCACCGGCCCGTTCCAAGAGGGCAACAATTTCATGCGCGTCGAATTCGACGACGGCGACGCCGAGTATTTCAATGAGCTCGATTTCTTCGATGCCGACACCGACACGCTGTTCTTCGAAGGCGACCTCGGTTACATGATCGGCGGCTGGACCGGCCGCTACGCGCCGATCGACTTGCCGATTGCCGTGGGCCTGATCCCGCTGTTGTTTCAAAACGGCGTGTGGATGGAGGATGCGATTGTCGGCGTCGCCGCCACGATCCCGGCCCGGAACAGCCCGTGGCTCGACTGGTCGAACTATGACGTGACGTTCTTCGCCGGCTTCGACCAGGTCACGAGCCCGGCCTTCGGTGATAGCAACGCCGCGGCCAACGTGTTTGGCACTATCACGTTCATCGAAGCCAAGGGTGGATACATTGAAGCCGGCTACGCATTCCTTGACGACACGACCGAATTCGACCGCAGCTACCACAACATCGGGCTGTCCTACACCCGGCGCTATCTCAATCTCGTCTCGAATTCGATGCGCGTCATTGTGAACGCTGGCCAGGACGGTCCGCAGGCCGGCCGCTCGGCCGAGGGGGTGCTCCTGATCGCCGAGAATTCATTTCTCACGCCCTGGCCCTACAACGTGATCCCGTACGTGAATCTGTTCGTTGGCTTCGACGACCCGCAGTCGGTCGCCCGGGCCGGCGCCGCCGGGGGCGTACTGCGCAATACCGGAATTCTGTTCGAATCCGATATCCTGACCGGTTACCCAACGCTCGACGCCACTGGCAATAACACGTACGGCGCCGCAATCGGGCTCGACCTCTTGGCGCCCGAATACCGGCACCAGCTCATCCTCGAAGCGGCGGTGCTCCAGGCTTTCGACGACCCGGCGTTTCGCAACGCGCCCGGCGATCAGTACGGCGTCGGGCTGCGCTACCAGGTGCCCATCTCGCATGCGCACCTGCTGCGGTTCGACGTCATGCACGGCTGGCTTGAAAATGCCGACGACCTCACCGGCGCCCGGGCCGAATTCCGCTGGAAGTTTTAGCGCCAGGTGTGGTCGGTGAGTGGCTCGGGTCGAGCAGACCACCGCTCCGCGGCGGTGCCCTCGAGCCCCTAGACTCCAACGACACATGATAATTGTGGCATGATTGGCACCGGTCGCCCGCGGCCGTTGGCGTGTGGCACTCGGCGCACCCGCGCCTCGGCATCATTGTGAATTCTTTGACGTGTTGGTGTGGGTCCAACTCGGTGTACGAGGCACCCCGCTCTGCGGCATTGACGATTGTGTGGCACTCGGTGCAGTCGGCCAACTTCGGCAGCAAGAGATGTGGTCCGTGTGAAAATTTCGTAAACGGCCGCGACTCGGAGCGGCGGTCGTAGGAGCGCCAATTTACCGCTAGCGCGCGGCCGGGAATTTGTTCCACGCTGTGGCACGAGACACACAGGCCCGGCGCCGTCGGGTCGGCCATTTCCTTGAACGCGGCATCTCTGATTGGCTGGGTCGGCAAATCGGATCGCGTCACAAGTTGCATCCAGCTCACGAGCACGGGATCGGCATGGGCGGCCGGGCGGTAGCGAATCGAAAGCGTTGCATCGTCGCGGAACCAGGAACCGCCCGGCGCGAACGCGGTCTGAAGGATTGGAGCCGCGTAGGGTTGGTCGAGCTTTGCGAGACCCACCAATTGTGATGGTGGGTCTCGTGGAACTCGACCCACCCTACTTTCGGCATCGGCCGTCGCAGGAATCCAGGCGGCCGCGCCGCGCAGTGTGTCATCGGATAATCCAGCCATCAGCGCGGCGACCGACGCGGTAGTCACGTTTCCGCCAAGCGCCGCCGTCAATCGCTCGCGCACACTTTCCGTTCCTGTGCTGCCAATATCGAGCATCAACTGCTTGATTGCACCGGCAATCGTCGCGCACGCCGCGAGCTGCTCGGAATCATCCGGATCGACGTCGAAGAAATCAAAATCGTCGCCAAGTGTGATCATGGCCCGCGCGGCGGCCGGGTCGCTCGCCAGCAGAAGTTTCATGACGGGCGGCAGCCGGCCGTCGAAATCGCCGCTCGCCTTTTCCGGCCAGGGGCCGATGTCGTGTCCGGCTTCACGAAGCGCATCGACGTCGAGCGTCGGCAAGGCAAACATCGGAATGCCCTGGGCGACGCTCGTTGCAATCTTCTCGTCGTGACACGCGGCACACGTTGTTTCGTAGCTCAGCGTGAGCTGGACATCGCCGGCCGCGTCCTCGACGTGACAATTCCGGCATTCAAACGCAACTTTCTTGTCTGCGAAATGGCGGCTGCGATGCGAAGCATGACTGAAGCTGATGCGAGTTCGCCGCTCGTGCGGCCAGGAACCAAAGTCTGGATGGTCCGCGGCAAAACTTTCGTAACGCTGTTGGTGGCATGCCTGGCAGGCCCCGTTGTCCATCGCCGTGAGATCGAATTTCGCCCCATGATGCTCTCGATGGCAAGCGGCGCACTGCAGCTCATTGCCTGGCGACAATGCAGCCTTGACGACGCTCGCCAAGGCGCCTTGGTTCCGGCCGGCCCGCTCGCCGGTAAGCTTTAGTAGCAGCGCGGGAGGAAGATTGTGCGCAGTAAGAGCCATTTCGAGCTGAATCGTTTTGTCGTGACAATCGAGGCACAGTTGCGATTGTGCCGCCCGCGTGCCGTG
>DATFGJ010000152.1:0-3510 GCA_035249585.1 Lacipirellulaceae bacterium | reverse complement strand
CGGGGCCCGCGATGTGGTCGTTGAACATCACCACGTCGCCGGCCAGCAGCACACGATCTTCAAGCCGTTCGAACGACCAGCGCCGATGCGGTGAATGAGCGCGGCGGGCGAGGAGGCGCTTATCTGAAGTTCGCATTGCTTACATCATCCCGCCGCTGGCCGTTACCTGATTTGCCAATAGGTCATACTAGCATCGTGTCGCGAAAAAGTTAAGGAAAGCGCTTCCACCAAGGGCCGCGAGAAGAGTCCCTATTCTCATTGATTTGCGGGCGGACATCGCCGCCAGGATGAATCGTCGGCGACCGATCCGAGGCAACCGAAGTAACCAGGCGCCAAGAGGCGTCGCCGCCGATTTCCCGCCTTTTCCTGAAGAAAGAATTGACAACGGCGGATCCGTTCGCTAACACGTAACTAAGCGGAGGATACTTTTCTACGGCATGTCTTTTTGTCGGAACTGGGTGCCGGCACTTGCTCGACAGCATTCATCGGCGCGCAATTTACGGCGCGCCGATGTACGGGTCCTATTCATCAGGAAACCAGGCGACGCGGGTCGCCGCATTTGGTATCAGGAACAACGCAATGAAGAAACTTTGGTATTCGCTGATTCTCGGCTTTTTGGCTTTTGCCGTGTCGACGCCGGCGCGGGCTCAGAACATTGGGCTCAACTTTGCGGCGACAGATCCTGATGCCGCCACAAGCTCCTTGAATCCGACCGACGTTGCCGGCGCCGTCCCGCAGGCGAACTGGAACAATCTCACCCTCGACGACGGCACCAGCAGCACACTGGTCAAGTCCGACGGCTCGACGGCAGCCGGCACCTCCGTGACATGGGCCAGTAACAACACCTGGCGCTCGACGGGGACAACGAACAATGCCTTCCCGGCCGGTCCGGATCGCGTGCTGATGGCCGGCTATCTCGACACGCTCGACACGGCCGCTGGCGGGGCGACCGTCACTGTCAACAACATCGACGCCGCCGTGCGATCGCCCTCCTACGACGTGTACGTCTACTTCCTGGGCGACAGCGGCGCCAACCGCGGCGGCGGCTACACGATCAACGACGGCGTTACATCGGTGCTGAAATACGGCAGCACTATGAACATGCCCACGATGCACGTCGAGGATCCGGGCACCGATATTAATCTCGCGCAGGATGGCACCTACCTGCGATTTCGCCGCCTGACCGGTTCCTCGTTCACGCTCAACAGCGACACAACGCTTACCACACCGAACGGGTTCCGGGCACCGATCAACGCAGTCCAGATCGTCCATCGCACAGTCGGTCCAGGCGACGTCGACCAGGATGGCGACGTCGATATCACCGACTTCCACATCCTTCGCGGCAATCTGTTCAAAACGGGCCAGACGGAGTTGCAAGGCGACCTCGACGGCGGCGGCGTAGTTGATTTCGCCGACTATCGCATCTGGAAGCGGAACGCGCCTGCCGGTGTGGCCGCCAGCGTCTCGCTCAACGTTCCCGAACCGGCTTCCGCGATGATATTGGCAATCGCAGCCGCGCTCGTGGCGTTCAGCAAGCGACGCACTTTTCGTTGGTCCCACTAACACGCAGCGGTTCCCTTTTCGTCCCTATTGCTCACGGCGCAAGAACCACGATTTACTCAAACAACGAAGGACGATGCCGATGAGGGTCCTCGCCTTTTCTTTTGTTTTGCTCTTGCTGGTGTCGATCGTAGCGCCAGCGGCGCACGCGCAGCCCGGGCCAAGCCCGCTGGTTAACAACTGGATCTTGGGCACTCCGCCTGGCAGCGGAACTGGAAATTGGAACGTCGGCTCGAATTGGAGTACTGGTGCGGTGCCTAACGTGACTGCAGAGGATGCCGCAATCATCAACGGCGGCGGAACCGCACAAATCAACACCGTGATCGGCCCCAATGTCGGCAGCGTCGTGCTGGGCCAGGGGACAGCGGCCGGCGAATCGGGCACGCTCGAAATTCAAAGCGGCGGCACGCTCAACGTCGTCGATGATCCAACCTTTCCCGCCGACGGCAGCGTTCGCGTCGGGCAAAACGCCGGGCAGGGGGTCCTTGGCGGAACTACCACGGCGAATCCGCAGCCCGGCACCGGCACCCTCCGCGTATTGCCAGGCGGCACGCTCAACTCGGTCACCCTTACTCTCGGCGGTAATCCGGAAAGCCAAATCGTCCTTGGTGGAACCGGCGCGGGCACGGCCACGGTAAATACGGGCAACGTCACGCTCGGCCGCACCTTGCGTGTCATCGGACCGAACGTCAATTTCAACTCGGCCGGCACCGGCGCCGGCATCACCTTCCAAGGCACCAGCGTATTCATTCCCGAAATCACCGGCCCGACTCACTCCGTTCTCAAGACCACCGGCGCCGCTCTTCTGGGCGGCTCGCTGCAAGCCGATTTCAATGGCGTGACGCCAACGCAGGGAGCATCGTGGAATATCATCGATGCTGGGAGCGTTAGCGGCTCATTCGCGACGTTTCTGCCCGATCCCGGTTCGCCGCTGGGCCTGGGTCAAACGATCGCCACGCGCACGATCAGCGGCGGCATGAATGGCCGGCTCGTGCAAATGTACGTACGCCAGTTGCCCGTGCTGAACGTGGATCGCGCTACGGGCGCCATCAGTATTTCGAACCCGGGAAACGCGGGCATCGATTTGGATGCCTACACCATCGAATCGAACTCCGGCAGCCTGAGCTTGGCAAATTGGCAGAGCCTGGAGGATAATCCCAGCGTCGCAGGCACAGGTTGGTTTGAAGGCAATCCGACTGTAAATCGCCTCACCGAAGTCCGCTCAGGCGGCGTGAGCACGCTCGCCCCCTCGGCTACGTGGGGGCTCGGCACTCCTTTTCAGCCCGTGTACACGCAAATCGGCCAGTCCGCTGAGGACCTCGTATTTCAGTTCAATGATCCTGTCGCCCAGGAAACGGTCAATGGCTTTGTCAATTACATCGGTAGCGGCAACATCAACAATCTCGTGCTCTTCGCCGACCCGGCGACAGGCAACGTGAAGATTCGCAACACGTCGCAATTCACCGTCCAAATCGACGGCTACACGGTTTCGTCGGCCGCCGGTTCGCTCAACTCCAATCCGGCGCTGTGGACCAGCCTGCAGGACCAGCCCGGCGTGGCGCCGAACTGGTTCGAAGGTTTCCTCACGGATAATCGAGTTTCGGAGGTCATGTCCAGCGGCACGACGACGCTCACGGCCGGCGGCGCCACGACGTTCGATTTGGGCGGCCTCTTCAAGACAGCCGGCGCGCGCGATCTGGTGTTCCAGTTCCTGCTCGCGGGCAACTCGCTGCCCAATACCGGGGTCGTCCTCTATGAAGCGGCGCCGACGGGGGGTGATCTTCCGGGCGACTTTAACAACGATGGAAAAGTGGACGCGGCCGACTATGTCGTCTGGCGCAAGACCAACGGCACACAACCCGGTTATAACCTTTGGCGGGCGAATTTTGGCCGAACCGCCGGCAGCGGCAGCGCACTGGCCGGCGCCGCCGTGCCGGAGCCGGGCGCGTT
>DATFGJ010000151.1:0-3458 GCA_035249585.1 Lacipirellulaceae bacterium | reverse complement strand
CATGCCCGTGTACGTGGCCGGGTTGGACCGCGGCGTGCGTCCGATCGGCGATTGGTCAACCTCCACAAGCCGGTCCAAATGGTTTACACCGCGCAGGCTGCGGTAGGGCGCCGGCCGCGCTTCGGCGCCGTGCAATTTGCGCGCAAGCGCGCGGGCCAACGTGTCGATAACCAGCGAGCTCTTGCCGGAGCCGCTCACGCCCGTGACGCACACGAAAGCGTGCAGCGGAATCGTAACATCGATGCCTTGCAGATTATTGGCGCTCGCCGCGAGTAGTTGCAGTGAGGATGCAGGATGCGGGATGCGGGGAGCAGGGATTCGGTCAGCCTGATCAGTGATTTTCCCTTGCCCTTTCGCTCCTGCATCCTCAATCCGCCTTTGCGGCACTGGGATCGATTCACCGCCGGAAAGGAATTTCCCGGTAAGCGACGACTCATGCTTTGCGACATGACTCGGCGCTCCTTCGGCAACCACGCGCCCGCCGCGGCTGCCGGCGCCGGGGCCCATGTCGATGAGATGATCGCTTGCGCGCATGAGCGCTTCATCGTGTTCGACGACGACCACGGTATTGCCCTGCTGCTGCAGGTCGCGCAGGGCCGCAATAAGCCGTTCGTTGTCACGTGGGTGCAGTCCGACGGAGGGTTCATCGAGCAGGTACAATACGCCGACGAGCCCTGAGCCGATTCCCGTGGCCAGCCGCACGCGTTGACGCTCGCCGCCGCTGAGCGTGTCAGCGGCTCGGTCAAGTGTCAGGTAATCGGTGCCGACGCGGTCGAGGAATGCGAGTCGGCGCAGTATCTCGGCGACGATTGGCTCGGCGACAGGCTGCTGGTCGGCAGCGAACGCCAGGCCGCGAAAGAACTCAATCGCCTTGATCACCGAGAGCGCCGTGATTTCGTGGATCGCCAATCCGCCAAGGCGCACGGCGCGGGCCTCTGGCCGCAACCGCGAGCCGCTGCAGTCGGGACAAGGGGCAAGGAGCGAGGAGCCAGGATCGAGCATAGACGGCGGCCTATCGCCGACATTCTCGCTCCTCGCTCCTTGTTCCTCGCTTCTAGCCCCCAGCCCGTGGCATGTCGGACAGGCGCCGTACGGGCTATTGAAGCTGAAGGTTCGTGGCTCGATTTCGCCGATGCTCGTTCCACATTTTGGACAGGCATAGCGAGTGTTCAGCAGGCGCTCCTGCCACGCGTCATTCGGTAACTGTGTCCGAGCGGGCACCGACGCGAAGCGTTGGTCGTGCGAGTCCCCGGTTTTTTTGGACGCGGTGGGCTCGCTGCGCTCAATCCCAGCCACCCGTTCCCTGGCCGCTTGCGTCTTCGCATCGGGCGTCTGGTAAACGATAACGACAACTCCGTTACCGTGACGAGCGGCGAGGCGCACCGATTCCGAGAGCCGCGCGTCGATCCCTTCGCGGATCACGATGCGATCGACCACGGCCTCGATGTCGTGCATTTTCTGGGGCGCAAGCGCCGGGATTTCGTCCAGCGCATAAGTTGCTCCGTCGATTCGCGCACGCACGAAGCCGGCCTTCTGGATCGATTCGATCACATCGCGGTGGGCGCCGCGCCGGCCGCGCAGCAGTGGTGCGAGGATCATCACGCGCGTTTCGGCCGGTAATGCTCGAATCGTCTGCTCGATTTCGGCAAGCGTTTGCTGGGCAATCGGCGTGCCGCATTCCGGGCACTGCACTTGGCCTACACGCGCCATCAACAGGCGCAGGTAGTCATAAATCTCGGTGATCGTGGCGACCGTGCTGCGCGGGTTCGGAGCGGCCTGCCGCTGGTCGATTGCAATCGTGGGCTGCAAACCTTCGATGCGGTCGACGTCGGGCCGCTCCATCTGCTCGAAGAACTGCCGCGAATAAAGCGACAGGCTTTGCACATACTGCCTTTGCCCCTCGGCCAGCAGCGTATCGAACGCCAGCGAACTCTTCCCCGACCCACTCACGCCCGTAATTACGACAAGCCGGTTGCGGGGAATGTCCACGTCGACATTCTGCAAATTGTGCGTCCGTGCACCGCGAACTTGGATGGCGTCAGGCATAAGTCGAGAGCTAACAGTCAAGAGTCAAGAGCCAGCAGAAAGACACAAACGTCGTTCGCGGATTAGCTTCACCATTGTCGCGGTATACACGCCTCAAGTAAAATGACGAAGTCCCGGTGAAAAGTTGTGCTGTTCGTGCGCAATGCGCCCGCGAGCCACCGGCTCGCGGCTAATCCCCCCCGCCCTCGGCATCCCGCATCCTGCATCCTCATGTTTGAAGCCCTTCAAGACGGCCTTTCTTCCGCGCTCAAGACGCTGCGTGGGCACGGCAAGCTCTCCGAGTCGAACATGCGCGACGGGCTCAAGCTCGTCGAGCGGTCGCTCTTGGAGGCGGACGTCAGCTTCCCGGTCGTGCGCGAGTTTATGGGGCGCGTCTCCGATCAGGCTGTGGGCGAGCGCGTGCTCAAGTCGCTCAACCCCAGCCAGCAGGTTGTTGGCATCGTCTATCAGGAACTTGTGAACTTGATGGGGCCGGTCGATCACTCGCTCCACTTGCGCGGAACGAATGACGTGACCGTGCTCATGATGTGCGGCCTGCAAGGCTCAGGGAAAACGACGTCAACCGGCAAGCTCGGGCGGATGATCAAGCAGCGCGGCCGCCGGCCGATGCTCGTGGCCGCCGACTTGCAGCGCCCCGCGGCCATCGACCAGCTGCACGTGCTCGGCGAGCAGCTGGAGATTCCCGTTTTCTCGGACCGCACGCAGAAGGATCCGGTCGCGGTCTGCCAGGCGGCCGTTCGCGAAGCGAAGAAGCAAGCGGCGGACGTGGTAATTCTAGATACCGCCGGGCGGCTGCACATCGACGAAGAGCTGATGGCGCAGTTGGAGCGGATCGACCGCCAGGTTGCGCCGCAGCAGGTATACCTGGTCGTCGACAGCATGACGGGCCAGGACGCCGTGAACAGCGCCAAGGCGTTCAACGAACGGCTTGAGCTCGACGGCGTCATCATGACGAAGCTCGACGGCGACGCCCGCGGCGGCGCGGCCCTTTCCGTAAAGCACGTCACGGGCGTGCCGATCAAGTTCATCGGCACGGGCGAGCACCTGGACGCGCTGGAAGAGTTCCATCCCGACCGCATGGCCGGGCGCATTCTCGGCCAAGGCGACCTCTTGACTCTCGTCGAGAAGGCCCAGCAGGAATTCGACCAGGAGGAAATGCGGCTGCAGGAAGAGCGGCTTCGCAAGGGCGAGTTCACGCTCGAAGATTTCCGCAAGCAGCTTTCGCAGGTCACGCGGCTCGGCCCGCTGCAGAAAGTGATGGGACTTATCCCGGGCATGAGCCAGCTCAATGAAATGATGGGCGATGTCGACCACGAGCAGGACATGAAGCGGTTGTTCGGCATCATCGACGCGATGACGCCAGAGGAGCGGAGCAGTCCGGCGAAGACGATCGATCAGAGCCGCCGCCGCCG
>DATFGJ010000150.1:0-9884 GCA_035249585.1 Lacipirellulaceae bacterium | reverse complement strand
TGAGAACGAGCTGCGCGTGGCAAGGCATTGCGCAGGCGAGTATGACAATAAATATGACCACGAATCTCATTAGACAACCTCCTCAGCACGTGAATTGCGATCGACTTGTTAAGGCTGGCCAGCCGCGACTTGAAGCGGCTTCAAACGTGGGGCAGGCATTCCCGTCTGCCAGGAAGGGCAGGCACGTATGCCTGCCCCACGAGGTTATGAAACGGGTCCTAATATATCGACCTGGCGATTGGACTTCAAAGTTGGCGCGGAGGTTTTTTGCGGAACGTCAATTTCAGACGCGTTCCTCACATGAAGCGTTCGATGCGGCGAGCGTTGCCGTCTTCGATCGCCGCCGAAACGGATACACGAACTGACGCAGCCAGCCTTGCGGCATATCGCTCTCGCCACAGAGTCCGTACGCCGCCGGCCAGCGGTTCGGCAGATAGAACGTTCCAAACAATAGGTCCCACAATGGTGTGTGCACGGCGAAGTTTTTGTCAACGGCGTCGCGTTCCGCGGCGTGATGCCAATGGTGAAAGCTGGGCGTGGCAACGATGCGGCGGACCGGCCGCAGCTCCCAGCGCACGTTGGCATGAATGAACGTCGCCTGGATGACCACGAGCACGACGTATGCAAACACGGCCGGTTGTGAAAACCCGAGGATGTAAACCGGTATGTAGGTCGCGGCGCGGGTTGCCAGCGCGTCAACGAGGTGCAGGCGCGAGCCGGCGAGCCAGTCCATTGTCGTCGCCGAATGGTGCACCGCATGGAACCGCCACAAGGCTGGTACCGCATGAAACGCCCGGTGTACCCAGTATTGCGTGAAGTCGGCCACGAGCAGCACGCCGGCCAGCTGCAACAGAAAGGGTAACGCCGACATTGAGGACACCAAAGCCGGGTGGCGCGCCCAGTCGAATAGCACCATCGCCGGCACCAGCGTCATGAGACTCGTCAGCTGGATCAACAACGTGTTCACAAAGAAATACGACAGATCGGTGCGCCACTCATTGCGAAAAATATCCTGCTCCGGGTTCTTCGCGAACACACGCTCCAGCGGCACATACACCAGCGAGTACAAGATGAGATTCAGCAAAAACCAGTCGAGGCCGAGGAACGGACCCTTGGTTAGCTCGTCGTCGATCGGCACGCGCGAGCCGCCGAGCAAGGCGGCGATTAATGTCAGGCTGATGCCAGCGACGCCCAAGGCTTTGTTGTATCGCAGGCACAAACTCGTGCTGCCCAGCAGGAACGACGCAACCAGAACGACATGAACAACGGCCCGCACCCATGGCAGCGGATACAAATCGCGCAGGGCCGGCATCGTCAGAAACGATGGAAAGTGAAAACAAAACACCGCGCCCAAGCCCGCGAGGCCCAAGGCGACCGAGAGCACGCCGCTGATCCAGCCGCTTCCGAAGCGCGTCGGCTCGGTGCGCTCGAGCGACAGATGAGCCCTGCCGGGCGACGCGAGAGGTTGTGAATCGTCAGTCACAAGTGATTGTGCCGCGTTGCGGCGGTCCTTGAGTTCGCGGCGTCGCGAGATGAAATCGGACTTCATCCTCGCGCGGCGCGATGCCCGTCATCCAAGTCACAAACCGTTCCAATCGGCGAAAAAACTCCAGCCGGTTGAGCAACCCGTTGCACCAGCCGGTCGCGATACAGTAATCGGTCACATGCGGCGGACAATGGTGGCGCTCATGGCAAGCACTCGACAGGATCATCCGGCAACTTTGCATGAGTCGAACCAGGCGCGGCGGCACCCGCATATGGGCCCACTGATGGATCTGGTTCGTAAACAAACCGACCGTGCAAAAGCCCAGCAGCAGTGCGCTGGTCGACGCGCCCAAGCTGCCGGCAGGAATCCAAAACATTCCCGCGAGGAACAGGATCACGATGGCCGCGACGTCACCGTTGGTATCCACGAATCGCCGCCGCAAGAAATCGCCGGGATTCACGTGATGCACTCGGAACGGGCGCAAAATTCGCCGGCCTACAAGCGGCATCGTTTCGCTGCCCCAGGTATCGGCGCCCCAATGAATCACACCGGAAACGAAATCGGCCGCGGCAATTCCCGCAACGACAAACGGCAGCGACCACCACGAGATGCCCGGAGCTGCGAAGAAGCGTACCCAGTGAATAAAGAGCAATATCACGGCCGTAGCAATGCACGCCGCCTCCATGAATCGCCGCGCCCGGCTGCATTCGTCATGGCGCGGCAGATCGTCGGCGGGGATCGCGACCTTTTTGACACTTCGCGCCGGCATGACGCACCAGACTTCAAGGACTTCGTTCCGAAACCGCTACAGTGTATCGAGGTTAGGTCGATTGCCGAAGTTGGCAAACTCAACACTGTACTGGCAAACCCAACACTGTTACTGAGACCTCTTGACCTGGTCGCTGGCACACCATTTGCGACAATCCTTCGCGTGCCGCCAAAGTTGCAGCATAACGAGGCGGCCCGTCGTCGGAGGTGGTTGAACATAAGCCACCATGACACCGACGCCAGATTTCATGCCGCAGACGCACGCGAACAAGTCTGCGATGCGTGGATCCCTTCCACCGAGTGTGCATCTGCGCTCAGGATGCGCGCTCGGCGGAAGAACGATGGAGAAAGGAGGCAATCATGTTTTCATATTTACCAACAGGCTTGGTTTTACGTTTTTGTGCCAGCTCTAGAAACGCGCTGAGTGAGATGCTCAGCGGCTCGAGCGATGTTTGGGCAATCCGCGCTGCACGCGCGCTTGACCCGGGGTTTCCGAGCGACGATCCACCGGCGCTTCCCAACAAGCCAGCGCGGCCGATTCCAACCGATGTGCCGATGCCTGAACCGATGGATGTTCCGGCTCCGGAACCGATCGACGTGCCGGTGCCTGATCCCGGAACTATTCCTACTCCGGCAAAACCAAAACCAAAGAATCACGACCCCAAGCCGCGGAGCGTGCCGTAGTGAAGCAGGCAGTAAGCAAAGATTTCAGTTCAGTTAGGCTGGGTTATCGACCTGCGGCTAAATTGATCGCGCACCGTGAGCTTAATGTTTTTCCATCGGACCTCTTTGGTCTCGCGATCCTTGCCGACGCCGTGCACTTGCAGCGCGATCAAACCACGGGGCGCGAAGGCTTTGTCGTCATCGTCCGTGAAATCGGCTGCCGGCACGTCATTGAGCCAGGTTTGAATACGGCGGCCGTTGGCCACGATCTTGAGATGGTTCCATTCGCCGAGGCGTCGGGCTTTTTGAGCCGGTTCGTTCTTTTTCAGGTCATTGAGCCAACCCGCTTTACGGATCCATTTGCCAGATTCGTCCTTGCTGCCACCTTCGAAATAAATCCCGCCGGTCCAAGGGCGGTTCGGGTCCGTGTCGATTTCAACCTGGTAGCCATAAACGCGCTCACGATCGCCCTCGGGCCGCGCATGGCTGCGAATCTGGACGCCCGAGTTGAAATCCTCGGGGTGAATCTTGAAATCCAGCTCCAGAACAAAATCGCCGAACTCTTTGTCGGTCGTGAGAAACGTATTGGGCGTATTCGGCACGCTGCGGCCGACGATTTCGCCGTTCTCGACCGCGTACGTCGCGTCCCCGCCGCGCTTCGTCCAGCCGCTAAGGTCGTTGCCGTTAAATATCTCAACTATTTCATCAGCCCGAGTGTATCCGACGCTCGAAAGCGCAAATGCAATCGCGACTACCGTGGCGAATCCAAAGCTCGTGGGCATTTATGACTCCAGGGAATGTATAGACATTGTCACAGGACGTTCAAGCTAAGCCGATATTCTTTACAACCAGCGCACTCGTTTCAATACGCGCGCTCTACTATGAGCGAATCTACGAGACCTTAACGCACACAGCGCAACGAGGGCGAGTACTGCCGACGCCGGCTCGGGGACCGGAGTGTAGACCACCGTGAAAATGATGTTCGAGGCAGAGGATGTCGCAGGCGGGTCGCCGCTTCGCGTGTGGGGCCCGTTGGCGATGATCCCGCCGTAGATGTAACCCAGCGTCGTTGGACCGCGCAGCTCGTCCAGCTTGATCACGCCGTTGGCGAACGTCTCGATTCCATCGGCGAGAAAGAACTCGGCGCTCGCCCCAAACCGAAGTCGCTTGCCCTCCTGGTCGTTGATCGCGGGGAACTCGCCCAGCCAGTGCTGCGTGTAATTTCCCGCCGAATCGATCACCACGGATGTGATGTCGTTGACGAATGGCAAGTCGTGATCTGTCTCAATCTGCATTGTAGCCGTATTGAGGTACTGGAGACTGATGCCGCCGAACAGCACTTCGTGCATCTCGCCATGGCTTTCTGAGAAAAGCCCCAACTTGGCCGAGTGATAGTTATTGAATCCCTGCTTGAACGTGGCCGGATTGTTCGGATCGGCCATGCTCGGGTTGCCGCCGGAATCGATTTCAACCGGGACAGTCCAAGCGCCAACGCTCGGCGGCGGGGTGAATACGCCGGACAGCACAACGAGCCCTTCTTCCAGCGTTCCGGCGACGCCTGGCACCACCACGGGAAAAACATTCAAGTCGCGCCGGCGGTAATTGGGATCTGCGGTCGTCGACGTCGGATTGGAAATCGACAGCGTTGTGCCATCGTCCACAATGGTGAAACTGCGAACCTGGTTCGTGTACGAACCATTCTTGTTGGGGTTGTAGTTGCCGGAAAAATCCTGGCCAAACACTAAATGCGTGCGGCCGCCCATCTCGTAAATTGCGCCGCCCGTGACGCGGAACGAGGCGCTACTGATCTGCCGAATGTGATCCTTGACCACGCCGTTGCCGGTCATAACCCAATCGACGATGCCGGGCAGATCGATGGCCGAAAGGCGGTCGAACGTGCCATTGATCGGGTTGCCGCCCAGAATTGTCTGCACCCCGTAACCGCCGGTCGTGTAAAGCCGCTCGCCTCGTTGATAGTACTGGTTGTTGGTGGACGTCAATGAATTCAGCTCGACGCTCGTGAAACCTCCGGCAGCGCCTTCCAACGATCGATGCCAGCTCTGCTTACTTACAGGATCGATGACCCAGACCTCTCGGTTTTGAAACTCGGGCTCAAACCCGTTCGCTCCGGCCGTCTCGAAGCCGTGCAAGCCGTTCGACTTGCCGGCCATGAGGACCCACTTTCCGTCGTGATGGCCTGCGGCAAAGGAATGGAGCGTGGGCAGGTCTGCGGCGCCGAAGTCGTACCGCTGTAGCGAAAGTCGATATGGAAGCCCGCCATTGAGCTGGATGGGCGTGAACGTATCGGTTTGATTAGGCCACGACACGTTCACCCACAGGGTGACTCCCATCGTAGCCGTGCCCGCAATGAGAGCTTGTTGGAGTGTTTTCCTTATTTGCATAGGTCGTAATCGAGGCTGCTGATCCGAAGTTGCAAGGAATGGAGGCATCAAGACATCGGCCGCGATGGCCCGCGGCTCGCCGATCTCATAAAGAGTCAGCCTTGTTCGGCGGCTAGAACGAGATCGATTGCACCATTAGCTGCTGCCGGCGCGCGAGAGAATGGGCGAAGAACGCCCACGAATCCTTGCCTGACGTCCAGTATAAAGGCGGGGCCCGGCCGGATCAACGAATTGATTTCATCGTGGGGCTAAGGAATTGCGGCCGGGGCCGTGAATTGAGGCTGAGAGTGGCCGGCGAGCCGTAGACTCCCGGCTATTGCAAGTTCTTGTCCTCGGTGCTCCTAGAGCTAATACACGATGCCTGCGCGTAGCAACACCGAGTCATCCAGTTCGATCTCGTCACCGTCGCTGGCGAGCTTGATTTCGCGGTCAAAAACGTAGCCCGCCTCGATGCGGTGTGACAGCCCGCCGATGATCTTGCGCTCCAGGCCCAGAATCAGCCGAAAGTCGCGCGAGGCGAACACATCCGGCGTGCCGTCGCTTTGTTCGAAGGCCCAAATGGCGTTCGCGAACTCGCCCGACACGTAGAACCAGTATTCATCGCGTCCCGGCACAGGCGAGTTGGGCAGCCGCCACGCCACGCGCGGACGCGGGAACACCAGCTCATAGGCGACATCGTCGCTCGGCTCATAAATAAACCCGGCCACCGGAACGATCTTCGCCCAGCCGCCGTTTACGTACGTTACACCAATGACCCATTTCCATTCGGGCGTTGGGTCGTAGATTGCAACGGCCCGGCCATTGAAGCGCACGGCATCGTCGGAGTCGAAGCTGTGGTCATCGGCATAAAGGCCGGGCGCTACTGCGATATTCACGAACCAGTCGTTCGTGATGCGGCGAAAGTGACTGAAGTCGATTACTAAATCGTGCAGGCGCGGCGGCAGATCGATCCCTCCCGGGCCATCGAGAAAGTGCAGCTCGTAACTCGGCGTAATGAGCATCGGCGTCTCGCGTGTAAAGAAGGGCACGCCAACAACAATTTCAGACCGCAAGTCCGTCCAGCCGAGACTGTCGTCATCGAGCTGCGGAATCCACGTGGCGGTGAACTTGGCCTTCTGAAAAAAGCCGTCGCGCGCGTCGGGTGGGCGAGGCAGAGGGCGCAATCCGGTTGCAGTCGGCGGCGCCTCGGGAAACTGCGGCTCCTGAGGCACCAGCATCGGGTCCCCATAAGGCTCCATCCCGTCGGGCTGAGTTTGCCAAATCTCGCCAGAATTTGATGTGACAATCGGCCGCGATGGCAATGCGACTGGTGCTGCAAGCGTGTGCGCCGGCCCTTCTAACGGCGTCGCACTCGTTGAAACGAGAGTGCCGCCAGGCGGCAGACCGTACGATACGTTCGGTGGCGCTTCTAGATCGGTGCTTACAAACTGGCCGCCGCCGGTGATGTCGCGCGTAAGCGTCGGCTGATAGGGAACGCGCGGCGGCACGACATATCCACCCCAGCCGGTAGTTGATGAGGGCGGGTAACCGTGTTGCGCAGCCGCCGCCGCTGCCAACAGCATCGTGCTCAAGATTGTCAGCAGCGGTCGCATGTCCACGCCCTTATCGCAAATTAGAAATCGATCCCGCCGCGAACCATAAAGGTGTGGTCTGGCTTGAACGTCGGCGGGTCGCCAGAAGCGAAGATCACTTCGCGATCGAAGACATAGCCGACTTCGATGTGACCGCGGATGAAGCTTTGCGTTTCAAACTCGAGGCCGCCGCTGACACGGATATCGTTGTAGTCGATGCGGTCGCTGCGAACTTGCCGCTCGACGGTCCACGATCCGCCGCCATACTCACCCGCGGCGTACCAGTACCACTTCGAGTTGCCAATCGCGGTCATGAAGCGGCGTACCTTCGGATTGGGAAACACCAGGTACATGTCCCATTCGGGAGTCGGCCTGTAATAGAAGCCGCCGGCGGGTAGCAGCTTTACGTCGATGCGGTCGAGGTATACAGCTCCGAAGAGCACGTCGAGATTCGGCGTCAGCGCGACGCTGGCCAGCCCGCGTCCGAGCAAACGAATTGAGTCGGAGTTGACATCTTGAAAATCGCTCCAAACGCCGGTGCGTGCGCCGAGCTCGGCGCCGATCGATTCGGTGATTCGCGGATACCAGGCTAGATCGAGATACGCATCATACAAACGAGGCGGCAAATCGGGCCCGCCGGATACCATTCCCATCGGCGGGCCGCTGAGCGGCCCTTCAAGCCAATTTGCCGCAAAGCCCGGCGTTATTAAGAGGGGCGTTTCGATGTTGTAGAACATCGGAATTGCGAACGTGCTGGAAAGCTCCGTGCGGTTGATCTCCAGATCAAACGGATCCGAGTGATCGCCGTAGAGATACGTGTGCTCGAAGCTGAGCTCCTGCAGGAAGCGCTGCGTTTTCTGCCAATATGTTTCACCACTGCTGGCGATGGGAGCGGGCTGCCATTGGTACGGCAATCCATCGGGAAAGAGCGAGCCGGGCTGCTGCGGGAAGGCCGAGGCCGGCGGAGGAGGCGTGTAGTTGTACGGCACGGCGGGCGGCGGTGGACCGGAAGTGCTGCCGCTGGCATACGGATCAAAGAGCGGCGGCGGCCCAACGCCGGACGGCGAATACGGCGTGCCCGGCGGAACCGGTGTAGTCGCATACGGCGGCGGAGTGTAGGGTGTCGTCGGGTACGATGGCATTGCCGGCGGCAGTGGCGTACCCGACGCGGGGGGTGTAATTGTCGAACCGTAGGTCGGGGGCGGCGCGGAGTAGGTGCTGCCGGGCGGCGTATACGGCGTCTGCATTTGGACCGGTTGCGCAGGCGTGGGAAATTGCACGCGTTGTGCAGATGCTGACGGCGCCAGCGTCAGCAGCAGCGCAGGGACAATGAAACAAGTGAACCGGTTCAACAGACAGTCCGTATCATGTTCCGAGACGAGAAGAGCACCGCTACGTAGCGCGCGGCAGTGTGCGGCGTGACGTAGTTACCACTGATGCAGGATTCGGTCAAGAGAATGTAATTTTGCCGGCTCCAACTGTAACCGGCCTCGGTGAGGCCGGCAGCTGAGTGCCGGGGCCACAGACGCCGGCTACAGCGAACGACAGCTTGCCTTGATAGCAATCTCGTTTCGTCCCAAGTCTGAAACGAACGGATTCGATCTCATGAAGCTCCACGAACGGATTCGCATGGTTCATCGCTTGCTGCGCTATCGCTGGATCGCGGAGCGGGCGGAGATGCGCTTTGTGCTCGGGCGCCGTTACAGCGGCGGCTCAGTGCTCGATATCGGCGCGCACCGCGGCGTGTACAGCTATTGGATGCACCGGCGCTTTCGCGATGGCACGCGTGTGGTTGCATTCGAGCCGCAGCCGGAGCTGGTCGAGCACCTCACTCGGCTGAAGCATGCATTCCGGCTGAACCGGATGCTTATCGCACCCGTCGGGTTGTCGTCGCACGGCGGCACGCTGCGCATGCATCGCCCGCGCGACCACTGGGGCGCCGCGACCTTTGACGAGTTCTCATTCGACGACGAGCAATCGGAGATATTCGACGTTCGCGTGCGGACGATCGACGATTTTCTGGCGGAGCACCCCGAGCTACGGCCGGTGCGATTCATCAAGTGCGACGTGGAATACCACGAGGCGAAGGTGCTTGCCGGCGCCGAAACGATTCTTCGCGAGGACCGGCCCGAATTGCTCGTCGAGTGGTCGACACCGCGGCGTGCCTACCGCGAGCGACTATATGGCATGATGCAGCGGCTGGGCTACGCGATCTTCCAGTTCGAATACGGCCGGCTCGCGCCCTGCACGAGCGCCGAACGCCATAGCCCGCCATCGTGGGAGCTGGGGGCCAACTATGTGTTTTTGCCGCAAGAAAAGGCGGCCTCGGTCGCGGCGTGATTTATGTTAGATGTCGGTCACGCCTTCTGGCTCAGCAATAAGCGCGTCAAGTTCCTGTTTTAGCCGCGGCAGGATTGCGTCATAAGGGAATTGGCCCAGGGTTTCGCTGCGTCGCTTGAGATTGACGTAATTCGGACCGCACCAGAGGCCGAGATCGGCCTCGTCGGTTTCGCCCGGGCCGTTCACGCGGCAGCCCATCACGGCGATGGTGATCTTGTGTTCGCGGGCGTAGTCGGTCATGCGCTTCACGTCCTCGGCCAGCTCGACGAAGGCCTCGTTTTCAACGCGCGAGCAGCTTGGGCAACTGATGATGTTGAGCGTTGACAGGCCGTAGTCGACGACTGAGCGGACGCGGCCGGCGGCGATGTCGGCCAGAATTTGCCGGCCTGCGGCGATCTCTTCGCTCTTACGGTCGTTCGGCACGGTGAGCGACACGCGAATCGTGTCGCCAATGCCACGGCTGATCAGCTGCTCCAGCGCAATCCGCGTCTTGATGATGCCATCAGGCGGCAATCCCGCTTCGGTGACTCCCAAATGCAGCGGCACATCGGGCCGCGCCTCCGCGAAGCGCCGATTCACTTCGATCACGTCGCGCGGATCGGAATCCTTGAGGGACACGCAGTAGCGCGTGAAATCGAGCTCGTCGAGCAGGCG
>DATFGJ010000149.1:0-5941 GCA_035249585.1 Lacipirellulaceae bacterium | reverse complement strand
GCGGTCGTGTGATTTTCTACGTTGCACACGATGCACAAGTGATGTACTTCTACGCGCTTCAGCACGGCGAGGGATTTGATTACCGCGCGTTTGTACTGCCGGATGATCAAGCCGGCGACAAGAAAGCCGAGCCGCCCGCGCAGCCTGATGCTCCCATAACGCTTCGGCTCGACGGCACTCGTCCGCTGCGAGTGCGCGTTGTCGATTCGAGTGACGCACCGATTACGGGAATCACTGTGTACCCGTGGCTGCTGAAGAAACCTGAGGAGCCGGAAGATATTAATTTGTCGTTTTTCACCGAAATGGTCGAGGCGACGACCGGCAGCGACGGCGTCGCGGTGTTTGATTGGATTCCTCACTGGCACGAACGATCGATTACATTCTGGCCCAACAGCGATGAGCATGTCCGTCAGCGCGGAAATTATGATCCCAAGGCGGGCGACGGCACGCTCGTGATCAAACTCGAGCGACTGGTTCCGATCAGCGGGCGCGTGACGTTTGCCGATGGTTCGCCCGCGGCCGGAATAACGATTGATGTCTGCGGCAACGGCTATTCAATCGACTCTTTTCGCGAGGCGGTGCGAACCGACGCGGATGGCCGCTACACGATCAAAGCGGCGCCCAACATGGTTTACCTGCTAGTCGTGAAGCACGACAAATGGGCCAGCCGGCCGCAAACCGGTTTTGCCGTGTGGCCCGATAAGCCGCTTGAGAATCTCGACTTCGTGCTTCGGCCTGCGACGCGAATCTTCGGCCGCGTGACGCTCGGGCCGGAAAAGAAGCCAGTAAAAGGCCAGTCGATTCAGGTCTACCAGTACGGCCAGGATGCCAACAACATGGAGGGGGTTGAGCTGCCCAATCCGGAGAAGAGCACTCTGTGGGTGCAGCCAATGATCGTCCAACACACTACGACGGGCGAAAACGGCGAGTACGAGCTGTTCGTCGGCGCGGGCAAGTTCGACATTCGCGGCCCGCAACAAGCCGAAATCGCGAAATTTGAAATCGCGGACGAAAGCGAAAAGCAATTCAATTTCCACGCCGAGCGACCTGAAAAGGGAATTCTCACAGGGCTGGTGCTGACGGACGAATCGCAGGAGCCGGTTGTCGGTGGACGGGTGGTTGGAATCTATCGGACGGAACTGGCCGGGCGCGACATGCTGGCCGAAACCGATGAGGCCGGCCGGTTCGAGGTCGAGCGCGAGCTGCACCGCACGGTGATCCATGCGCGTAGCAGCGACGGCAAGCTGGCCGGTGTCGTCGAGATCGGGCCGGATGATGAGACCGTCATGATCACGGTCCAGCCGATGGCGACGGCGCGCGGGCGGCTGATTCACGCGACGAGCGGGGCGCCTCTGGCAGGAAGCGAGATCGTTTACGGCGTGCGAGTGTTTCTCGGCGATGACGATGCGCCGTGGCGCACCAGTTTCGGCGGAAAAGCGATGACGAACAAGGATGGCACTTTTACGCTTACTGATCTCGTGGTTGGTCAGCTCTATGAAATCAGCGCTGCGATTCATGCCGACGACAACCCCAACAATGTGAGCTGGCGCCGCGTGGGGAACGTCACGCCGGAGGTCGCCAGCGCGATCGATCTGGGCGATTTGCGGCTTGCGCCGCTGCGGCTCGCTTTGACGCCCGCGGAGCGCGCCGCCCGCGCGTTTGCCGTCACTAAGACACCCGTCGAGCGATTTGAAACCGCGCTTGCCGATGCGATGATTTCGCGGCAGCGGATTCTGGTTCTGTTTGCGGCCGCGGATAACAGGCCGGCAAAGCGGATCCTCGAATTGCGCTACGAAGATGATGAGATGTCGAATTTATTCGACCATTATCAGGTACTGGCAATTGACACGTCGGAAGCCAACCTTAGCGGCGCAAAAGAATTGGCCGAGCGGCTCGACGTCGAGCTTGAGAATCCGCAGGCTGAGTTGCTGCTCATTGTGGCAGACGTCGACGGGAGCGTAATTGCAAACGTTGGCACGGAGGCGCTAAGCGCAGACAGGCAGCTCGACAAACAAACTCTTCAAACACTGCTGAAACTCAATAGTCCGGAGCCGCTAAACGCAAACCAGCTTCTGAGCGAAGCGCTGCAGCGGGCAAAGGCCGACAACAAGCGGGTGATCGTGCAAGAAACGGCCACGTGGTGCGGCCCCTGCTGGCTGCTCTCGCGATTCTTGGAGAAGCACAAGCAAGTTTGGGAGGCAGACTATATTCTCGTGAAGATGGACCACCGCTGGACCGGCGCTCAGGAAATCATGAAAGGCTTTCGCGGCGATGCCGACGGCGGCATCCCCTGGTTCGCAATTCTCGATGCCGATGGCAAAGTCTTAGTGACTTCGAATGGCGAGGATGGTAACAACATCGGCTACCCAGGTGACGAGAGCAGCCAAGCTCATTTTCGCAAGATGCTGGAAACAACAGCGCAGCGGATGACGCCGGCTGAGATCAAGTCGCTCATGGACGCATTGCGCGACGGGCAGCGTTGAAACAGACGTTCCACTCAGGCGGCAGCTTTTCGTTCGCTGCGGCGGAGCGGTTAAGCGAACGCATCCAACAGCAGTGAAGCACTCGCCAGTGAACGGTAAGAGGCGAATGATGGGCCGAATCGCAGCACCGCCAGGTCATGAAGCGCGTCTGTGGCGAGGCGGATCGCGCGCCCGGAATTCGCGCTGAGGCCGGCGTTCTCGCCGCCGGACGCCAATGAAAGCAGCGGTTCAATCAACTTGCGAATTCGGTCCGTGTCTTCTTTGGCGAGCGGTGAATCCGATGCCTGCACCCCGCCGGCCGCCGCCGAGATCGTGAAGGCGTCGAACTTGCCGCGAAAGGCGGGCGCGAACTTGAGCGCCACCTCAACGCCGTTCTGACTCACCACAAATCGCCCTTTGTTTTGTTTCACGCTGCGGCCGTTGATCGTGGCCGTGGCCGCTCGGCGGGGCGATGAGCTGGGCTGTTTCGTGCCCAGGTTTATCTTCTGCTCGCGCACGGTGACCGTGAACGGGTCGAACGGGCCGAGGAAGCCGTCACCAAATCCGATGACGAGATTGCCGCCCGGCGTCGGCACTGTGAAGTTGCCGGTTGCACTTGTGTAGCTTTGCCCGTTGATGGTGGCCTGGGCATCGATTCCGTTGGCCGCCCTGTCGCCGTTGCCGCCGGTGATCGTAAAGTCCGCGAAACTGGATTCGACGTCGATCGGGTCCAATGTGCCGCTGAATCCGTCGACAAGTTCGAGCAAAAACTGCCCGCCGCCTGTGTTGATTGAAAAGGTGTTGCCAATCGCCGCCAGGGACTGGCCATTAATTACGGCTTGTGCATCGGCTCCCGTTGCCGTGCCGTCGCCGTTGCCACCGATGACGTCGAATGTGCCATTGGCGGAAGTGATCGTGATCGGGTTGAACGCGCCGGTGAATCCACTTGCAAGGATAAACGTGTAGCTTCCCAGCGCATCGGTATAAGCCACGTTGTTACCTTGGGCCACGATCGGCTGGCCGTTGATTTGCAGCTGGGCGTTGGTGCCGTTGGCCGTACCGTTTCCGTTACCGCCGGTTACGTTGAACGTGCCCGACGTGATGATGCGTGCCACTGTGGCCGCGCTGCCGACGCCCGTGCTGGTCAGGAACAGGTTATTGCCGCTGACGGATGCGGTGACGCCGGTGGTTGCCGTTCGCAAGTTGATCCGATCGCGAACGGCGGTGAGTGCTTCCAAGGCAGTCACCGATATGTTGGTACTGCCCAGACTGCCGGAAAGCGTAAACGTAGCGCTCGACGTAACCCGGCCAAAGATACCCGTATAGGTAAGCTGGGCTGCGGTGGCCGCTTGTGTGACGGAGCCTGAAAGCGTGTTGACCGAATCGGGATCCGCCGAAACTACCTGGAAGTTTGTGATCTGGCTTGGATTGACTCCGGAGACGTCCAAATACTGTGCGATTTCGTTGAGTTCAACGGCTACGTCCGCCGCTGAGCCGACATTCGCGCTCGAGACATTCAAATTGTCACCGCTCACGCTTGCCGACACGCCTGTTGCTGCTGACTGCTGGTTGATGCGGTCCGCCACGTCGCTGAGCGATTCGCCTTGCACGATCGAGATCGCGGCGCTGCCCAGGTCGCCGGACAGCGTAAATGTGGCGGAATCGACAACGACACCGCCCGGGCCACCCAGATAGGTCAAAGATGCGCGGGCGGCTGCCTGAGTGACGATGCCATTGAGAGTAACCTGCGTCTCGTCGGGAGTATTTAGGACTTGAAAGTTGTCCACCTGGCTCCCATTGGCCCCTGAGACCGTAACGATGCGTTCGCGATCGACGTTGTCTATGATGAGCGACGCCGCAGCGCCCGTGGCGATGGTAGAAAGCGTGAGCGAATTTCCTTGGACGGCGGCCAGGATGCCGGTAATGTTTGTCCGGTCGTTGATGCGCTCGGCCACTTCGGAGAGCGCTTCGCCAGACGTGACCGAAAGGTTCGTGCTCCCCTGTGGACCGTTGAGCCGGAACGACGCGGTGCCGGCGACAGAGGCGCCAACCGCGCCCTCGTAGACGAGTTTAGCCACATCCGGAGCCACATCGAGCGAACCGCTCATTGCGATTTCCGTGCCCGGCTGCAAAAAGCCGCTGTTCAGCCGGGGAATCTGACTCGCGTTGAGGCCGGTTACTTCTGTCGAGAGGATCGATTGTTGCTGCACGAAAGCAACGCCGAAGATGCTTCCCGCCGCTCGTCTGCGCGCCGCGTGAACCGATCCGGATAAAGTGAGCGTCGCATTGGGACGCAGCGATATTACTTCGTAGGATTCGATTTGGTTCTTGTTGAGTCCGGAAACGACGGCGCGCCTGGCGCCGCCAGGCTGAAGCGGCAATCCGGTCAGGCGGCCGATCTCTTGCAATGCCGCATCGATCGCCCGCTGACTCGTCGCGGATTCGGCGCTCGCGCCGCTGCTGGTGACGAGCGAGCTCTGCAGGGCCGTTTTTTGAATCGTTTCGACCAGAAGATTGATGCGAGCCAGCACCGAATCGCGATCCAGCTTCTCTTCACCCTCGGGATTTCGCGAGCGATCCGCCAGCTCGCCGCCGACGGAAATTCCGCCGGCAAACTTCCGAATCAAGAGCTCGTTTGCGGCAGGCGATCCGCCATGACCTGCAAGCAGGATCGGCAGGCTTGCCGCGGCAGATGTTGAGCTCGCGCCAATGCGCATAGCTGACCCGCTGGAAAGATGTCGGCAGGTCACCGAGGGGGAGAAACCGCGGCAACTGCCGTGAGATGAGAAACGAGCGTAACCGGCGGCGGATCGTGTTCGGTGTGCTGAGGAGATAAGCTGCACACCCCGCCATAGAAGTATAGGTCACGGACGCGTCAGATTGCGCGTTGGAGCGCATGAATCGACAATGCGGGCCGATCGATTGGAGTCGCTGCTACAAATGGCAAATCGGGCCCCGATCGCGATCGGCCCGCGGGCCAGGCAGGACTAGTTGTCTGCCACGCACTGAGCTAGCAGCGGCGGCCCGCGTTGGAGTCGTTTCTTGAATTCTCGGCCCCCAATTGTCATATTGCGACGCATACATTGGCGGTCAACATTCGACTTTTGACGGCCGTGTGGCCGCGTATGTGGGGAGTCAACGATGCGCGTACAACGAATGATGAGTTTTTTGGTCGTGATTTGCGCAGCTTGCGGCCCGTTGCGGCAGTGCGTCGCGGCGCCGGTGACTTGGGTCGGCGGCAATGGCACGTGGAGCGATGGGATCGCGAACGACGCCAACTGGAATCCGGCCGACGAACCGGATATCGACGATGAGGCCATTTTCAATTCGGCCAACAGTGTCAACCTGGGCAGCGCCAATACAGTCGAAGCGCTGACGATGTCGGGCGGAATCGACCTTTCAGCAAATGGCTTCGGTCTAACGGTCGATGGCCTGGCCCAACTGATCGATGCCGGCACGAATCTTAACATCGAGGGAGC
>DATFGJ010000148.1:0-7074 GCA_035249585.1 Lacipirellulaceae bacterium | reverse complement strand
ACTCGGCCGCCGCCGTAACGTTGCCGGGGCCGGCAAGCGTGCCGCCCAGAATTATCAGGTGACCGATAAGTTCTGCCAGATCGGGCTGCTGCTGCAGTGCGGCAGCGATGTTCGAAAGCGGCCCCGTGGCGATAATCGTCACCTCGCCAGGCGCGGCGCGGACCTCGTCGCAAATCACCTTGACCGAAGGGTGTCGGTGATGCCGCTGGGCGACGGCGAAATGGGCACCGCATAAGCCGTCGGGGCCAAAAAGGTGCCGAGCGTCGCAGCGCAGGATTTGCTCGCTCGAAGCGCTGCCCAGCCTGGGCCAGCGCGGGGGATCAAGCTGCTCGACGATCGCCTGCACATTGATCGTCGCCTGATCTGGCGTAATCACTCCGCCTGTAGCGGTCACGGCCACGACATCCAACGACGGATCGCCGAGCGCCAAGCATAACGCTACCGCGTCGTCGATGCCGGGATCCATGTCGAGGATTACGCGTCTGGCCATCCGATCCTCGGCCTGTTCACCGCAAGCAGGCGGCGGGAGATCGCTCCTGGACCCGTATTCTAGGGGCTAGAACGATTGATCACAAGCTGACATGTGGGCGAGTCTCTCCGAGACTCGCAAGGAAATGGCCGGGTCAAACATCGCGTTGCCGCGAGCATACGGTTGAAGCTATCCATCCGCGTCTCGAAGAGACGCGGCCACATATGGCCTGCTACAATCAGTCCATGCCCCAAGAGGTCTCAACCTTGCTTGGCCGGGTTTCCGGTGGTGGTCACCTCTCGCTGGAGGAGATGTCCGCCGCTATTGACGCGATCATGCGCGGCGAGTGGTCGGATGATGAGATCGGCCTGTTGCTGACGGCGCTTGCGGCCAAGGGGGAAACCGTCGACGAAGTGGCCGGCGCGGCCTTGGCTATGCGTCACCACATGACGCCGATCCGCTCGCGCCGCGCCGAAGTTCTCGACACCTGCGGCACAGGCGGCGGCGGCTCGAAAATGTTCAATGTGAGCACGACTGCTGCCATCGTGGCTGCAGCCGCCGGCGTGCCCGTCGCCAAGCACGGCAACCGCAGCGTCACGAGCTGCAGCGGCTCGGCCGACGTGCTGGCCGAGCTGGGAGTAAACATCAATGCCAACGCGGCCCAGGTCGAAGCCTGTCTCAACGAGCTCGGCATCTGCTTCTGCTTCGCGCCTCTGATGCACCCGTCGATGAAGCACGTGGCCGCCGTGCGCAAGCGGCTAGGCATTCGCACCATCTTCAACATCCTCGGCCCGCTCGTGAATCCGGCCGGAGCACGCTACCAGCTGTTAGGCGCAGGACGGCCCGAGCTGCGGCCGTTGCTCGCCGGCGCGATGGCGCGGCTTGGCACGAAGCGAACGCTCGTCGTCTCCGGCGAAGACGGGCTCGGCGACGTCACGCTCGCCGGAATCACCAACGTGACTGAGGTAACCGCCGCTGGAACACGAGAGTTCACCTGGCAACCCGAGGATTTTGGTCTCGAACGCAGTTCTCTTGATTCGCTTTCGGTTGATGGTCCGCAGGCTAGCGCAGCCATTATCCGTGGTGTCCTAGCCGGCCAGCACGGCCGGGCGCGCGACATCGTGATCCTTAACGCCGCGGCGGGCCTTATAGCGGCTGGACTAACAACCGACCCGAAATCGGCAGCAACCGTTGCCGCCGCAGCAATTGATAGCTGTGCGGCCGAAACCTTGCTTAAGCGTCTGGCAGAAGAATCCTACGCGACTATCTAGGCGGTCGACAGGATTCAAAGTGGGTATAATGCCTCGATTGTTCCGGCTCTCGACTCTCGACCCCCGAATCCTTTATGGCACATCGCAACACACTCGGCGGCGTGATTCACACGTATCAGCGGTATGATCCGGCCCGCTTTCCCAGTCCCACGCAGCCGCCGCCCGACCTCGTGTCGCCGGTGCTCGAGCACATGCTCATGTTCGGCGAACGGCGCGAGTTGACCGAGGAGGAGCTGGCCCGCGCCATTCGAATTGACCCAAGCATGATTGCCGGGCTTGGACCCAGCATCGATGCTCTCATCGCGATGCTGCTGGAGCGGAAGCGCAAAATCCTGGCCCGCTACGAAACTCGCATGGTGCGCCGTCGCGCCAACCAGGCATTCACCGATCAGGCCAGCGAGGCTCGGGTGCCCAAAAAATTCCGCGAGCCATTCTACAAAGCGGTGAAGACCGAGCAAATCCGCGACCTCGAACGGCTGTGGTATGCGGCCGGTGACGACCAGTCGCCTTGGGCCTGTGCACTGGTCGGCGTCATCGAGCGGCTCGGCGAGAAGTATCAAGTCGATGAACTAGCCGCCAAGTATGAATTCACGGGCACTGAGGCAATGACCGTTCCGCAGGCCCTCGCGATCAAAGAAGAACTCGAGAAAATCGATGAACTATTGAAGCAGCTCGAGGAAGCGCGCAAGACGGCGAAAATCGGCATTATCGACATGGACTTGCTCTCAGAGTTTGCCGAGCCGGGCGACGTTGATCAGCTCAGCGCGCTGCAGCAACAGATTCAAGATTACCTGCGCGAAATGGCGGAACAGCAAGGCTTGGAGCAAAAGGCAGGCAGCTTCCGCCTCACGCCAAAAGCCTACCGGCTTTTTCAGGGGAAGCTTCTAGAGCGGCTGTTTCAGGAAATGTCGCCCTCGCGAACCGGTCGGCATCAAGGTCCTGTCGTCGGCGAGGGCGCTGTCGAGCTGCAGGCCACGAAGCAGTACGAGTTCGGCGACTCGATCACGAACCTCGATATACCCGGGACGTTCATTAACGCGCTGGTGCGCAGCGGCCCTGGCGTGCCTGTGCGATTCAACGCCGACGATATCCAAGTGCATCGCACGCGAAACACCCCTAAGTGCGCCACATGCGTACTCATGGACATGAGTGGTTCGATGCGCTACGACGGCCAGTACATCAACGTCAAGCGGATGGCGCTTGCGCTGGAAGGCCTCATCCGCCGCGACTACCCCGGCGACTGGCTGCGGTTCATCGAAGTATACACGTTCGCGAAACTCGTTGAGGCGGGGCGGATCGTGAACCTCATGCCTAAGCCAGTGACGGTCTACGATTCTGTGGTTCGGCTCAAAGCCGACATGAGCCGAGACGATGTGAGCGAGTTTCAAATTCCCCCGCACTTCACCAACATTCAGCACGGCCTCGCGCTGGCCCGGCGGCTGCTGGCCACGCAGGACACACCCAACCGCCAGATCGTGCTGATCACCGACGGCCTGCCGACTTCACATTTCGAAGGGCAGATGCTTTACCTGCTCTACCCGCCGGACCCTCGTACCGAGGCCGCCACGCTGCGCGAAGGGCTGGCGTGTCAGCGAGAAGGAATTACCATCAACTTGTTCTTGCTGCCCAGCTGGTCGCAGACTGAAGAAGACGTGCGATTTGCGTTTCGATTGGCGGAATCCACCTCGGGCCGGGTGTTTTTCACGGCGGGCCGCGATTTGGACCGCTACGTGGTGTGGGACTATTTGAGCCGCCGCCGAGAGCTGGTTCATTGATACAACTTGGCTCAAGCGGGCGATTCGGGATATATTACCCAGTCTTTCTAAGATGGTCGCAAGTCAGCGGTCCTCACTATTCCCTGCCGCAGCTGCTGCCGATCAAGGAGGAATTAGCTTGCGAGTCAGCTCAAGCTTAATCCGTTACCATTTGTCACTCAGTGTTTTGCTGCTGAGTGTTACACCGGTACGAGCCGGACCGCCAAGCGACCTGCTCCTGCCGCGTACGACGGTCGGGTACATCTCGATCGCTCAACCCGCTGAGTTCGAAGAGCGCTGGAATAGGACGCAATTCGGCCAGATGCTGGACGACGAGTTGATGCGGCCGTTCGTGAAGGATCTCGGCAAGCAGATTCAGGAAAAGTATCGCGCGGTCGAGGAAAAGCTGGGCATCACCTGGGAAGACCTGGAAGGCGTGCCAGCCGGCGAAATGAGCCTCGCGATCATCGAGCGCTCGGGCGACGACGCGGCGCTGGCGATCACAATCGACATCACCGGACGTGAAGACCAGGCCGAATCGCTCCTTCAATCCATCGAAAAGCGCTTTGCGGAGCGAGGCGGCAATAAGGCCGTCGTGAAGCGAGGCGGCAGCAATCTGGAAGTCTTTACGGTTCCTGCCGACAGGGGCGGTCCCCTGCAAACAACGGTCTATTTCATCAAGGACAATGTGCTTTGCGGCATCGACGATCGCACTCAAGCCGAGGCAATGCTGAAGCGTTTCGTAGGCAACGTAAACGATAACTTGAGATCGGTTCCCGCTTACGCCGCCACCATGGACCGTTGCCGCCGTCAGGCGAACGGCCTTGCGCCCGAGGCACGATGGTTCGTCGAGCCGTTTGGCCTGGTTTATGCCGCGCGCACTCTGCAGAAATCGTCACAACGCCAGCGCGAGCAGGATACGGTGCGCATTCTTGAACAGAACGGTTTCGACGCGATTCAGGGTGCTGGCGGATTCTTTAACCAACTGGTCGATGGCGGCGTTGAAATCTTGCACCGCGCCTCGGTTTACGCACCGCCAGCACCTGGCAAGGAAAGTGACCCCTTGCGCTGGAATCTTTCCATGCGCATGCTTCAGCTTCCCAATACGCGCGAGCTGACGCCCCAGCGGTGGGTTCCCCGAACGGCTGCCGGATACACCACGTTTCTTTTGGAGATCGACAAGGCTTTCGATCATTTGGGGCCGGTGTTCGATGCCCTCGAGGGACATGAAGATGCCTGGGCCACTTCTCTTGAAGGCTGGAAGACCGATACGTTCGGACCGATGGTCGACGTTCGCGAGGAGTTCATCGGCAATATGGGGAAGCGGATTTCCATCCTCGCCGATTACAAGACGCCGATCACCATCGACAGCGAGCACTCCTTGTTTGCTGTAGAGGCGAGGAACGAAAAGGCACTTGCCGCCGCGCTGGAAAAATGGATGAGAAACGAGCCTGATGTCGTGCGGCGCGAGATTGGAGAATTCGTCATCTGGGAGCGAGTGCCGCCGGAGCTGGCCGTCGAGGAGGCCGACGTTCCCGTGCCGGAGGGTTTCAAGCGGATCACCTCCGAGCCAAAAAAAGAGGACAACGACAACAAAGAAAATCGCAACCGCGTGCTTCCGAACTCAGCTGTGTGCGTGGCTCTTGGTCACATGTTATGGGCCTCCGACATCGATTATTTGAAAAAGATTCTCGGAGGCGCGGACGAAAACGAAGGGTTAGCCCGCACCGCGGATTATGAAGACGTTTCCAAGTCCTTGGAGTATTTGTCACCTGGCCAGCGGAGCGGCTGGTCGTTCGGCCGCACCGACGACGAGCTGCGGCCAACCTTCGAGCTGTTGCGGCAAGGAAAAATGCCCCAGGCCAAGACGATGCTCGGGAAGTTTCTCAACAACCTGCTGTTGACTGAAGAAGAGCGCGAGGACGGCACAATCCGCAAGCAGCAAATCGATGGCAGCAGCTTGCCTGACTTCGAAGAGGTGAAGCATTATTTGGGCCCGGCCGGCCGCGTGCTGCGCAGCGAAAAGGATGGCTGGTTCGTAACCGTCGCGGTGCTCAAGAGCCGCGAGCTTAGAGCAGAGAGTCAAGAGCCGGAGCCCACCGACGCGGCGCAACTGAACCCGCCGGGAAACTGATTGCTGGCCCGCAGCTCTTAACTCTCAGCTCTCGGCTCGCCGTTTACGGCGATGATACCTTGGCCCAAAACGGGTGCTGCCGATCGGCGCGCGTCCGCGCGTCTTCCAAAAGCACATTGAGATCCGGCCGTACGAAACGATCGCGCGGCGAAATCGCGCGGTTGTTCACTTCCACCACCAGCGGTTTATTGAAGTCCACAAGCTCCGGCGCCAGCCACACCGTGACTCGCTCGGCCTGCAGCGAAACGGAAACCTTGTTGGCGGCCAACCGCCTGCCGCGCAAGCGCGCCGGCCGCACTCCGCGCGCCGGCGGCCAGTTGCCCGGCGAAACCATCGTCTTTTCGGGCAAGCCTTCCACTTCCAGCCACCAGAAGAAATTGTCCCACGGCCGCATCGACACGCAATCCAGCTCCGTCGGCATCGTGCGGCGGCGCTTCCCCATCCACTCAAACAGCCTCTGAATCTCATCACCGAAGGGTTCGAAGCCGCGGCCCAAATACTCCACGACCGTCACGTCGTTATTAGACTTCATGTAACGATCCAGTTCCTGGGCGTTGCGGGCCAGTTTATCGCCATCGAGCTCGCCGGCCACCACGTACCATCCCACATACGGCGCATTCTTCGAATAGCGCTCGACATAGCGACCGGCCTTAGCCACGATCGGAATTACGCCGGCCCAAAGGTCGGGGTGCGCCAGGGCGACGTCCCATGCCGCATCGCCGCCCATGCCGTGGCCTGTAAGAAAAACGCGGTCGGTGTCGATCGCGAACCGCCGGCACGCGTCGCGCAGCGCAGTAAGTACGGCGTGATGTTCACGGTCCGAATAATAATATGCGAGTTGATGAGGCTGCTGCCAGTCGACCGCGATGACGATGTATCCGTGTCGCGTGGCCTGGCCAAGCCGTTCGCCGCTGGGGCGACTCGCGGCAGTTGTCGAAACCTCCCCTTGCCCCTCACTGGGTGGGAGGGGGATTTCGGCCGCCGTGCCTGCCCAGTAATCGAGCATTTGCTCCGGCGACACGCCCGCATCAGCCAACGCGACGATTGCCGGGTAACGGCGCAAAGGATCGTAATCGGGCGGCAACTGCACCAAGTAGCGGCCGTCGTTTTCGCCCGTCATGCCGCGAGACGATAGCTCAAACATTCCAGCAGCGCGCTGGGCCTCCTTCGCGACGGCCATGGGCGGTTTCATCAGTTTGAGGATCTGCGCCACGCGCTGTACCGTGGCGCCTTCCATATCGGCCAGCTCGGCGGTGACCTGGCTGCGTGTTTGCGCATCGCTCTCGCCAAGATACTGCCGCACCATGTCGCGCACGCGCGCGAGCGAAACGGCCACTTGAAAGTTATCAGTCGCCTGGTTTGCGCCCACGAGCCAGCCGCTGATGGCCAGTGCCGCTTTTTGCTCGGGCGACATCGCGGGATCATCCGCCAGCCGTTCAAACGACG
>DATFGJ010000147.1:0-20877 GCA_035249585.1 Lacipirellulaceae bacterium | reverse complement strand
GCTGGCCAGCTCGTCGGTGTCGCGCAAGATTTCCTGCTGCTGGTCGCGAAGCCGCTTCAGCTCGCGTGTAAGCTCCTCGCGCTCCTGCGGCGTTCTGGCCTGCTCCAGCGCCGACTGCAGCTCACGAAGACGTTCGTTGAGGTCCTCTTGCCGGCGCGCCAAATCGCGCAGCCGATTGAGGATTTCCCGGGACTCGCGCTGCGCCGCGTTCTCCTCGGGGTTGGCGGCGCGGCTCTGTGTCTCGTAACGGTTTTCATCGGACCGCAGCTCTAACTGATCGAGCTGACGCTGCGAACGGCTGTTGCCGCCCTGCCCCGCGTTGGCTCCGCCACGTTGCTGTGCGCCGCGAACGACTTGAAATTCGCGCGCCCGAAGCTTGAGCAGCGCCTGGTACGCGGCTTGCTCCGCAGAAAGGGCGGGCCGCAGTGGCGCCGCGGCACGCTCGTCACTCGCCGATTTCAGCTGCTTTAGCGCCTCATCCATGTGCGATTGGGCGAGTTGTACGTGGGCCAGAGATTCGGAATCCACCAAGCGCTCTGCCAGTGTTTTGAGCCGCTCAATGGCCGATTGTTGCGATTCCTCGATAAGTTTTGAATCGGCAGGAAATTCGGTCGTGGGCTCGGTCCGCGTCTCGCGGCGCACAACCTTCCAGGTCGCGTTGATGATCTCCTTTTGCAATTCGGCCAGTTCACCGGCCTCCTGCGCGTTGCCGGCTCCTTGCTGCTGCTGTTGTTGTTGCTGCTGTTCGTTTTGCGTTGGCTGCTCGCCCTGACGGAAGATTTCTTCGAAGGGCCGCACTTCGGCAAAGAACATGTCGCTCGATGTTCGCCGCGGATTTCCATCGGGGCCAATATCTTCAGCCCAAAGAAAATAGGAAATGAGTTGGTCCGGCTCCGCCTTCAATGCCTCGAACTCCAATAGGTGCTCGACGGATTGCTGCGTGGCAGCCAGCTGCGATTTATCGTCCGGCGAATCGGCAAGCTTTACGTCATGCTGCTTTCCCCCACCTACGGCATACGTCAATCCGCTCCGTACCACACCGAAGTCATCACTTAGCGCCGCCTTTAGCTGCAGTTCCTCGAGTGGTGAGACCTCGACGTCGCGCGCCGGCCGTTCGAATTTGATGGTCGGCGGCCGATTTGGCGTCACATTGACGACCATCTCAGCGGGCAGCCGATTGCCGCGGCCCTCGCGATCAACAAGCTGCAGCTTGAACCGACGCGAATCGGCGAGCGTCCAGCTTGTGCGATAAATGGTTGCGTCTTTGGGATGCTGCTTTAACTCGATTTTCTCTCCGTCTGATTCAATCAAGCGGGCCTCGGAAACTTCCTTGTTCAAGCGAAACGCTAATGTAAGTTTGGAACCCTCGACGGCTGTTACCTGGCGCACATCCTCGATCACCGCTGGTGGAAGCGACGTATACTCTGGATACACGAGTTTGGCATCGGCCCGCTCCAATTCCGGATAATCGAACACCGTGACACGATACGTTTCGCTCCGCCGTCCGGCGAATTCGACATGATACGACAGGTCGTTTTCCACCGCCGGGACACGGCCCACGAATTTGGGATCATCAAGGCTGCGGACCATTTCCTCCGCTTGGCGGTCCGCCGCATCACCCGCAACTACAAGCGCAGCCTCCGGCGGCACCGCTCCGGCAAACTCGGCCACGACGACGAGCGACGTACCTCGCTCGACTTCCGTGTTGCCCGGGTCAACTTTCACTTCAAAGTGAAGATCGCGCAGGTCCCCGAGCGTTGACAGCAAGCCGCCCGACGCGCCATGGGCGACAGTCCGGTTCGCCAGGCCAATGCACACGCCAACCAGGAGGCCGAGCGCAGCCATGCTCGCCAAACGAGCGATCTGCAGCTTCCACGATGAAACTGCGCCAGACCAGTTGTGCCGACGGCCGTGTTTCAGGGCATCGCGGATCACGGTCGACTGAAGGTAGCCGAGCTGCTCGCGCGGCAGCGCGGCTTGCTCCACCGCCGCGAGGAGCAGCGTGCCTAACTCCGGATGGCGGGCCTCGATGCGCCGCGCAACGGCGCGCTGATCGCGCGCGGTGCGTAAAGCCGCGAAGAAGCAAGCGAGGGCGGACGCAGCCGCAAGCAGTGCCAATGCCCGCCAGTCGAATTGCTGCACCCCGGCACCGCCCGTTGCGAATTGGAACAGCACGATGCCCACGATTGCCCACAGCAACCAACAAACGGCTAGCGCGGTCCACAACCTCAGGCTGCGAATGCGGCGTGCGACGCGTTCTAGTTTGTGACGCAGTTCAAAATTCATGACGGAGCGCCTTCCGTGAAGGGTTGTTTCGTGGCGCGGCCGGCCAACCATGTTTCCGTAACTACCAGCCCCAGCGCGGCTAAAACTAGCCATTGCCACAACTTCTGGCGGCTTTCGAGCTGTACATCGTGCAAGTATTGTCGTCGCTCCTGATGTTCCGCGACGGCGCTGGCGCCTACCAGCCGGCAGCCGAATTGTTCCAGCGTCTCCGCGCCTACTGCTGAAGTGCGACTCTCCAGCGGATCGAGATTCACCGCGAAACGCTGCTCCATGCCGCCGCCGGTAAGCAAATAAACGCCCGGCATGTCCGTGGCAACAAACTCGCGGTCGGCCGAAGAAATCGCCACCTTCGTGCCGTCGGGCTTGGTGACTGAAGCGTTTTCCGCCGATTTTACTTCTTCGCTAAGCGGCACCGATTCGTTGACGACAAAATATCGGCGGTTCGACTCACTTGCGCGATCGCCTTCAACCAGCGTGGAGACAAATAAAACAAATTTCCACGAGCGAGAGAACTGGCTATCGGCGGGGTGCCAGCCGCTTGTAAGCAGGTAAGCAGTGCCTTTGCCAAGCTGCCACTCGACGAGCGCCGGGTCGCCGTTTTCGAATTGCGCAAGCATGTGTCCGCCGGCAAGCTTCGCCGCGCTCAATCGCCGGTAGCGCCAGAAATGGATTTGCGTGAGGTCGTTGAAGTTCGCTCCGGCCATCGGAGCGAAAAGTGCGTGGCCAAAGTCCACTTTGCCGAGCATGGCATAGCCTTTAACCTTGGCTTCTTCAACCTCCATCGGCGGCACGTTCAAGATCGATGCAAGAGCCGTAAGAGGCTTTGCTTCAGTCAGCACAAACAGCGCTGTGCCGCCCGATTCGATATATTGTTTCAGCTCGCGCGACTGATCTTGGGAGGGCTCGGATGTGACAACAACAAGCGGCGTTTCAGTCGCCGAACGGATCGCCAGAGCTTTGGCGCCTGCAACTGATTCGAGGTGTATGGAACGTGACAGCCCATCAGTAAGAGCACGCTCCAGATAGAATTTCAGACCTTCAGGATCGTCGGGCTCATCGGCGCCCAAATAAATTACCGAATGCGCAGCCTCGGCGCGATTAGCGACGTACAGCGTGTTGTCGAAATCGCAGTTGTCGCCGCTAAGCAGCAAGCGGCTTGCCTTGTCATTGGGCCGGCGGACTCGCACGATGCGGCTTTCTCCCGCGGGAACGTGGGCAGTTACCGCCGTTCCTATCGCACCTCCTGACGCGTTGAGCCATTTCAACTCGAACTCATTTGCCACAGAGTCGGCGTCGTTCGAAACACGCACCCGAAGCTCTGCGGCATTTGCCGATGATTGGATTGGACTTCGCTCGGCAAGCCAATGAAGGCCGGCGTTGGATTTTTGCGAAACCGCCACGCGCCTCAGCTCGAGCCGAACTTCCTCGGGCCAGGGATAATCGGCCAGCGCATTGAATCGGCTGCCTTGCTGCATGTCGCTGACGAGTATGATGCGGCGCGCCACGCGATCGCGCCCGCTTGCCGCTCCTGGATCATTGTTTACGATTTCCACCGCATCCATGAGGCCTTGCCCCAAATGCGTTGCGCCCCAAGTTGGGCTGACGCTTTTAAGCCGTGCGCTCACGAGGCCGCGCCGTTGGGCAGGCTCGACTTGAGACATGTCTTCAAACCCCATGAGCGGCCGCAGCGCGGCGTCGCAGGTAAATACCGCCACTTGATCGAACGGCTGGCCTTCGGCCATCACCTCGTTGACGCGAGCGATGGCTTGCTGCCAGAGGTCACCGCGCCGCATGCTGGCGCTTGTGTCGACGACGATGGCAATGCGGCTTCGCTCGGCATTCCCGGAGTTGAGCGGCAATTGCTGGCGCAAAAATGGCCGGGCAAACGCAAACGCCAACAGCGCCAGGACCGCCCCGCGCAAGATGAGCAGCAAAATATTTTCCAAGCGACTGCGGCGCGTCAGCCTGGGCGGCGAGGGCGACAGAAACATCAGCGAGCTGAAGGGAAATTGCCCGCGCGGCATTCGCCGGATCAGGTGAAAGATCACCGGCAGCGACACGGCGACTAGGCCGAGCACGTACAACGGCGTGAGCATGCTCATACCGCGGCCCTCCGCCTTCTGGGAGCATGACGCACGTGCCGCCTGCCGCGTCGCAGGCGGGCTTGCAACAAATCGAACAGCGCAAGTTCCAGGGGCTGATCAATCGTGAGCTCGGCAAAGTCGATACCCAGATCAATACAGATCCGTTTCAATTCGGCCGCATGCGCGGCAAACCGGCGCCGATATTCGGCGCGAGCCGATTGGGGATCGATATACAACTGTCGGCCGGTTTCCAGATCATGGAACATACCTGGTGCTGCGAAGTCAAAGTCAAGCTCAGACCGGTCGAGCACGCGCAGCACGACAACGTCGTGCCCGCGCGACCGCAAGTAGCCCAGCTTCGGCCGCAGCACGTCGCTCGGAGCCAAGAGGTCCGAAATCAGCACCACGAGGCCGCGTTTGCGCACGGATTCGGCGATTTGCTCGAGCGGCCGGGCCACGTTCGTCGACCGGCCCGCTGTCGCGCGCTCCAGCACTCCCATCAAGCGCCGCAAGTGTCCCGGGCGATGACGCGGCGGGAGATATTCGGCAATCTTTTCGTCAAACGTCAGCACGCCGACCGCATCGCGCTGCGTGAATAAGAAGTGCGCAAGCGATGCGGCCATCGTGCGGGCATAGTCGCACTTCGTATAGGTGCCGGACCCGAAATCCATCGAGCGGCTTAGATCCACCACGAGATAGCACAGCAGGTTGGTTTCGTCTTCAAATCGCTTCACGCAGTAGCGGTCGCTGCGGGCGAAAAGTCGCCAATCGAGATAGCGCGGATCGTCGCCCGGCGTGTAGGCGCGATATTCGCTGAATTCGACAGAAAAGCCGTGATACGGGCTGCGGTGAATGCCCGCAAAAAACCCCTCCACGACGGCTCGGGCGCGCAGTTGCAGATTCTTGATCCGCATCACGGTCGCCGGGTCAACAAAACTAGTGCGCCCGACCGCCGTTTGAGGGCGGCTTTCAGACTGCTTCGAATTTGCCACTGCGGCAGACATTACGTCCCCGGCAAGCGCACATGTTCCAACAAGCGATCAATCACATCGTCGACCGAAATGCCGTCCGCCTCGGCCCGGTAACCAATAAGAATTCGGTGGCGAAAAGTCGGGTGCACTAGCGCCCGGATGTCAGCGGGGGACGCGTGCGAACGCGCATCTAAGAGGGCGCGGGCCTTTGCCCCAAGCACCAGGTACTGGGCCGCTCGGAGGCCCGCGCCCCAACTAACCCAATCATTGACGAATTGCGGCGATTCCGGCTGGCCCGGCCGGCTCGCAGCCGCCAGTCGCACGGCCCAACGCACGACGTCCTCTGCGATGGGCACGCGCCGCACCATCTCCTGGAACCGCAGCACGTCCTCGCCGCCAAATTGCGGTTCGATTGGCTGCGGTCTTTCGGAAGTCGTGCGCCGCACGACTTCCACCTCATCGTCCTCCGGCAAGTAATCAATCACCACGTTGAACATGAACCGGTCGAGCTGCGCTTCGGGCAGTGGATACGTGCCTTCCATCTCGATCGGGTTTTGCGTGGCCAGGACGAAAAATGGCTCATCGAGCGGATAGCGCACCCCGGCCGCGGTCACCTGATGCTCCTGCATGGCCTCGAGGAGTGCGGCTTGCGTTTTGGGCGGCGTGCGGTTGATTTCGTCGGCCAAAATCACGTTTGCGAAGATTGGCCCGCGCACGAATTGCATTCGCCGCCGGCCGTCGCCCGTGTCTTCCAGAATCTCGGTGCCGGTAATATCCGCCGGCATCAGGTCGGGCGTAAATTGAATCCGCTGAAACTTCAAGTGGAACATCTGTGCAATCGACCGCACCAGGAGCGTCTTGGCCAAACCGGGAGCACCGGTGATCAGGCAATGCCCGCCGGAGAAGAGCGTGATCAGCAGCTGCTCGATCACCTGTTTCTGACCAACGATGACCTTCTCCAGCTCGGCGTCGATCTGCGAGCGGCTCTGCCGAATCTGCTCGACGACCTGCTGTTCCATCTCGTACGTATCAATCTGCGTTGCCACTTCTGCTCCTGTTGTCGGATTTGGTGAGTACGTGATAGGTCGTCAACTGGTCGACACTTACTCACTTACTCACCTACTCACCTACTCACCCGTACTTAGTGCGTCATCGCATAGGTCACAATGTTAATCCCCATGGGGTACGACTTGTTCTCTGCGAATTCATGGAAATACCATTCGTCGACGCCTTCTTCCTCCCAACCGTCGCCGAGGTCCGTGTTGTGACAAATGATGGTCATTATGCGGTCCTTATCGTCCTTGATGGCTTTGAAGTGCACCGTCTGGCAGTCGCCGCCGTGGTATGATTCCCACGTGATGCCGCTATCGCGGCCATACATCGCCGAGTTGATGCTCGGCACCTGCGGCTTTTCTTTAAGCCGATAAACGCAGCGGAAGATCTCATGGTCGATCTCGAGTTCGATCGGCTCGCGATCAGGAAACACGCGTTTGATTTGCTCGTAAAAGTTCTGCCATTCATAGTCGCCCCAGAAATCATCCACCATCAAAAAGCCGCCGCTGAGAAGATATTTGCGCAAGGCGGCGACTTCCTCCTCGCTAAACACAAGCGAGCCCGGCTCAATCATGTAGATAAACGGGTAATCGAACAGCTCATCATCGGTGAGCCGCAAGATGACCGGATTGGGGTTCACTTTCAGCGACGTCAGTTGCTGCAGGCGATAGGAGAAATTGAAGTCGCTGTCCGGGTAGTCCGTAGCCCAACTTCCGCCGCCCCGGCGGCCCCATCCGCGGCCGCCCCACGAGTCGTACTGAATCCGCACGAATGTGAAGACGTCATCCTTAAAGCCTGCGTCGTTTTCCCACATCGGCACGCCAGCGCGGTCATCGCGGTCCCAATCTCGGTCCCGGCGGCCGCGGCCGCGGCGCCATTGGGCCAGGCTCGCGCTGGTGACGGCGAGCAGCAAGACGACGATGATGATTGCGAGTACACGTTTGCGTTTCATCGCTCGGCGGCCTCCAAAGCAGCCTGCCTGGTCGCAGCGGGGACGCCGCCTTCCAGCTCTAACAATAACCGGTGTGCGTCTAAAAAGCGCGGGGCTTCTTCCAGCGCCTGGAGCACATGACGCTTCGCTTCCGCGCGATTGTCGGCGTCACGCAAAAGCTGCGCCAGTCGGAAGTGCGTTTCAGCCGCATCGGTCGTGTCAAATAGAAGCAGCGCCTTATATGCGCCAATCGCTTCGTCTCGATGGCCCAGCTTTTCAGCGGCCCGAGCCAAATAACGGTGCGGCGCCGCCACCAGGGGATTCACGGCCAGCATCCGCCGAGCGTTCTGGGCCACGCTTTCCCAATTGCCCTGTCCCTCGCCGATTTCCATCAACCGAAGGTATGCCGGAGCCGCATCGGAATCGCGCGCGGCCAGCTCTTCGAGTGCGCCACGCTCTTCTGCAGCGTCGCCAAGGCCCCGGTGAGCGGCCGCCATGATCGCATAACAGCTCTCGGCCTCCATGCCGTCGGGATACACCTCTTTTAGCCGCTGTGCCGCCGCGAGCGCTTCCTTGAACTTACGCTCCGCGAGCAACTGCCGACTCCACCGCACCAAGCCGGGTACACTTCGTGGATGCTCGTCCAGCCACTTTGCGAGAGCCTGCGAATTCGCCCCAGGCGGAAGCTTTGGCTTCTCCCACGTACCCTGCGGCGCGAGCGCCTCGGCCCGCTCGCGCGCGAACTTCGCAAAGTCAGCATCCAGCCGCCCGAGCGGCACTGTGTGGCGAATCAGCGCCTCGTTGATATCGGAGCCATCTCCAAGGTCGCTCAAGATGTTCTGCAGGGCATCGAGTCCGAACTTTTGGATGAGATACTCAACGACTAGCGAAGATTCGTAATACGCGAATTGCAGATGGAGTGGACTCGGCGGTGAAAGAAAGGCCGAGCTGAGTCGGCTCACGGGTGTCATCTTGCCGCTCAGGATGATTTCGCGGTATTGCGGCGTCATTGATTGGCCCCAGGTGGGGTCGGCCTGGCGCTCCTCATACACCGATATCCCTTCGCTCAGCCAGCGCGGCATTTTGTTGTGCGTTTTGTGCAGCGTCACCACGTGGCAGAACTCATGCCACAGCACGGCTTCCCAATTCGCCGGATTTTCGCCCTGCGACGCCGGGCTGTTCGCCGTGATCACCCGTCCGAAACACACGCCCAGGAAGCCGGCCACGCCGGGCATCCCGAAAGTGCGCACTGCAAAATCCTTCTGCTGCGGAAAGATCTCGATCACAATCGGCTCGTCCAACGACACATCGTACTTTTCGCTCAATGTGGTGCGAGCTTTTCGCAGCAACTCCAGCACACGCTCGCCGTAAAGATCGGCTTCACGTGAGTCCATGCGCACCAAAAGCCCCTCGCTCCCGATCGTGCGAAACTTGGCCAGCTGCTGTTCAAGCGTGATCAGATTAAATGCCATGACATCGTAGGCATCGCGTTCCGCAACTTCTTGAGCGAGCCGCCAGCCTTCGGCTTCTTCGCCCAAACGCAATAGGTCCTGCGAGAGCTGAATCTTGGCCGGCCGGTAGTCGGAGTCGAATGCCAAGGCCCGCCGCTGGCAGGCCGCCCCTTCAGCAAAACGATACTTCTGCGAAAGCTTTCGGCCGATGAGGTGATCGACTTCCGGGTTCGTCTTCCAACTGGCAAGCGCCTGTTCACGAGCTTCGTGCTCAGCCGCTTCGTCGGACGCCAAGTGAGCCAACACAGCTTTGTATGCCCACGCCAACGGGTGATTGGAGTTCACCGCGAGGACCTGCTTGAGATGATCCTCAGCTTGAGCGTATTGCTCCGCGTCGATCAACCGGTCCACGCGCAGCAGCAGACTATCGGTATGCCGTGGATTTAATTTCAAGGCCGCCGTAAGCGCGGCGTCCATGCGCTCGGGATCATCCGGCGCATAGGCGCGGGCCAACAGAAAGTGATATTGCGGATCCTTCGACGCGCCGCGAGGGGCTCCGCGCAGTGTCTCTGCCGCCAATGCGAAATCGTATTTTTCCAGGGCCAGCTCGGCGGTGGCGAAGTACACCTCGGTAAACCCTGGTGCCTCTTTGCGAAGCGGGTCGTACACTAATTCCAGCACTTGCCGCGGATCGGCGCCGCGCTCCAATAAAAAGCGGCCGACCGCGACACGCTCGCTCCGTCCGGAATCGCGCCGTGGCTCGCTCAAGACGAATCGCTCCAGCTCCTGAAGGATCCCGTCGGCCTTCCTTTGTTGGTCGTTGTGCAGATAGACCGTTCGTGCCAATAGCAGTAGCCGCGCACTTAACGCGTGCTGCCGCAACGCTTCTTCAACCGTTTCGAGCGCTTGCGCATACTTGCCTTCGGCCAGCTCGGCTCTGGCTTTCAAGCACGGCCAATCCTCGTCCCATGACCCGCCCTCGATCTCCCTTGCGGCCAATCTCGCGCATTGGGCGTACTTGCCGGCGTTGAAGAGCACCACGGCTTCGCCAATCTCGGCGGCCGAACTCTGCGAAATGAGAATAGGCCAAAGGCAGGCCGCAAGCAGAAAAGCCGCAGACGCGTGCGGCTGTTCACTCAATGTATTCCGGCAGACGAGGGATTTGGCCTGGCGAGAGATTCTCGGCCATATCCTTCCCAAAATACCAGCGCATCGACAGTCAATGGTCACGATAAACGTTTAACCCCGTCGCGCCTGGTATAGGTCGATTGAACTACGCCCAGCTCGCAGGCGGCCGCATCGACTCTTTCATGCTCCGTTACAGCCCATTCCGCGCGCTCCGGCCTGCTGACACCGACCCATGGCCGCATTATACGCTTATTCGTCGAATGCGTGGAGCGTTGCGGCAAATTCCACGAATTGCCTGCAATGCGGCCTCGGCCACGGTTAATGCGCGGTCTCGTTGCATTACGGCGACCGGGATCAATTGGCCATTCGCGCAACGGTGTCCGGCGCGCAGGGATTTGAAAGCGAGGATCGGTGATTTGTAGTCCAACCCGTATAGAGAACCAGTTGGCTATTCACAGCAGATCTCCACGGCTCATCGCGCCCCATAGAACAACTGAGGAAAAAATCCAAAACACTACGGTTTTACGTCACAAGATACGAGGGGTAAAAGTGGCGACCGCATGCAGTTTGCTCGAAAATGCTGCATTCTCGCTATTGAGGATAAAAACGGATTGAAATTCTCAGGCACTGCTGGCGACGCAAAAACGTACACTAGTCGGCACCGGACCGTCGATGCTACACACTCGAATTGCCTCAGGCATGAAGCGTTAACGCAGTTCTAAACGACAGACTGGGCCTTTAACCGTCTCGCCGCACGGAAGGACGCCGAGATGTATTACGTACGAAAAGTTCCCTGTCTCGAACGGTTTCCACTCGGTCAACGATGCGAAAGAAAGTCGCGCTGCTGGTTGAATCCTCACGTGCCTACGGTCGCGGCGTCCTGACAGGCATCGCCGCCTATGCCCGTGCGCACCGCAACTGGTCGATCTATTTCCACGAGCGCAACCTCGGCGAGCCGGTTCCCAAATGGATCGAGTCTTGGGAAGGCGACGGAATCATCGCTCGCGTCGAGAATGTGCAAATCGTCTCGTACCTGGTGAAGCATAACATTCCGGCGGTCGACCTTCGCGGCCTGCATAAGATGCCCGACGTGCCGCTGGTCGAGACAAACGACGTGCTAGTCACGCGGATGGCGCTCGAGCACCTCCTGGAGCGGGGTTTTCAGCGATTCGGTTTTTGCGGTTTTGAAGGCGCAAACTACTCGCGACGCCGCAAGACCTTTCTCATGCAGATGCTCGCCGAAAGCGGCATGAAGCTGGCCACCCTCGACAGCCCCAACCCGCACACCGCCGATACGTCGCGCATTGAAGCCAGTGGCCTGTTGCATCAGGAGGTGATTGCCGAGTGGCTTATAAGTTTGGAAAAGCCGGTCGGCATTATTGCCTGCAATGATATCCGCGCACTGCAACTTCTCAACGCCGCCCGCGAGTGCAAGATCGACGTGCCCGATGAAGTGGCCGTCGTCGGCATCGATAACGATACGATCTTGTGCAACCTGGCCGATCCGCCGCTCTCCAGTGTGGAGCACGACACCCGCCGCATTGGCTTCGAAGCAGCCGTGCTCCTGGACAAGATGATGCGCGGCTATGTGCCCACGGAGTCGCGATTGCTCATCGATCCGCTGCGCGTCGTCACGCGCCAATCGAGCGATGTGCTGGCGATCCGCGATCAGGAAGTCGCCGCGGCAATGAAATTCATTCGGGAGCGTGCCTGCGACGGCATCTCCGTCGACGACGTCGTCGCCACCGTCCCAGTTTCACGCAGCACGCTCGAGCGCCGCTTCATCAAAGGCGTCGGCCGCTCCATCAAGGCCGAGATCAACAAAGTGCGCATCCGACGTATCAAGGAGCTGCTCATCAACACCGACTACAAGCTCGGCGCCATCGCCAATAAGGTCGGTTTTGCGCATGCCGAATATATGAGCGTGTTGTTCCGCGAAGCGGTGGGCATGACACCCGGTCAATACCGGAAAGAGCACGGCGAACGGAACCTCTAGAAGCAGTTTCAAAACCCTCCCTCTCCCTCCGGGAGAGGGCCGGGGTGAGGGTGAATTGGCGGCAACCAAGGCGCCCTCACCCTACCCTCTCCCAAAGGGAGAGGGTTTTGATACCGCTTGTAATCATTTCGCAATCAGCGCTGAAAGACCGGCAGCAACTGATTCGGTGCGCCTAGCGACAGCAGCACGAGCGCGGTCGTGTACGAGTTGCCGAACGCCCGGTCGCGATGGTAGCTCTCAGCGTCCCACGAACCATCGGGCTGCTGATGCGAGAGCACCGCGCGCACCGTTCGCGGAAAGAACTGCTCCCAGTAGGGGCTGCCAAGCTGGTACATACCCTGGCAGCAGTTGAACAAGCTGTAGTGGTAACGGTCGCGGTCGAGCCCGAGGTTATCGTTGTAGACTTCAAAGCTGTATTGCATCAGCCATTGTCCGGTGCGCTGGGCCTCGAAGGAATTGTGGTAGCCGGCGTGACCTAGCGCCAGGATACCGGCCCCTGCCGTTCCACGGCTGGGGCTGCGGCCTGTGCCAACCGTGTAACCAAACGCGCCGTAATTCTTCTGGAATGCGCGCCTCACGTATCCGACTGCGTCATCGATCGACTGCTTAGGCACGTTGAAACCCGCATTGCGCGCCGAGCGTAAAAACATGAGGTACCAGCCGGTCACGGAAAGGTCCGAATCATTCCGATCGAAATTATCGACGTAGCGCCAGCCGCCCTTATCGCCCGCCTGGTCCTTTGGCCAGCGCTGCATTTCCAGCGCGGCCTTGAGCGCCTTGTTGATGACCTGCTGCATCTGCGCCCGCTCGTTGGCGTGCCTCATGCCGTACATTTCGCAGAGCGTAAGCGACGCGATCGCATGGTTATAGGCCGCCGCAGTGCCGATTTCATGGCTTACCTCGCGCGTGATCTGCGGGCCCTCGGGACCATATAGCGTGATCAACCCATTTTCTTTCTGGCAAGCCATGATGAACTCGGCGGCTTGCTCCAAGCGCTCTCCATACGTCCCATCGTCTGGTGTGTGGCCGTGGGCCATGAATCCCAAGACACAAAGACTTGTCACGCCCGGCTGCGCGTACGGCATCGTCGGGAACGAACCATCCGGCTGCTGCTGTGATATGAGAAAATTGAGTCCTCGCTCTACAGCCACATCCACGCGCTGCCATTCAGCGGGCGAGAGAACGTTACTGGGCGTGTCGTCGCCACGACGCACTCTGCCGGCGGAAGAGGCGCCCAAATTCAGCCCGGAGAGCTGAGTATCCTGCGCCAGCAAAAGCGACGTCGCTAAAACTAGAACGAGAAAGCATGCACAAATCCACCTGTGCATACGATACGGCAGATCGCAAACCGAATGCGGAGCGTGGGGATGGCTTCGTGGCAACATATCATCGCTGAAAAATAGGCAGAATCTCATTCGGCGGACTTAGTGCCAGTAAAACCAGTCCCAGCAATTGAACTTGAACCGGTTTCAAAATTGCCCTAACCCGCCGGTTGATCTGATCAGCCGCGGGGCGCTAGCCCCCGGTTTTGAAACTGGTTTAGTCTTGGTTTGCAATCCTTGCGTCATTATCGCTGAAAAATCGGCAAAAACTGGTTTGGTGCGCCGAGCGACATGACCACTAGCGCCGTAGTATATGCGTTGCCGAACTTGCCGTCATTAAAGTGGCTTTCCGCCTGCCATGAGCCGTCGCGCTGCTGGTTATCGAGCAGGGTCCGCACCGCTGGCGGGTAAAACTTCTCCCAATACAGCCCGCCCAATTGGTACATCGCCTGGCACGAATTGAACAAGCTGTAATGATACCGGTCGATATACCACTGCTGTTCAAACGTCTCGATCCGGTTGTATTTATTGAAGTTGTATTGCAGCAGCCAATCGGCCGATTTCTTGGCTTCCGGAGAATCGTGAAAACCGGCATGCGCCAGCGCCAGGATTCCGGCACCGGCCATCGCCCGGCTGCGCAGATCCTGATCGCCCTTGCCCTGCATGTAAAGAAACGTGCCGTATTTTTCGTGAAAACAGCGGCGAATATACGCCACTGCATCATCAATCGATTCCTTTGGCACGTCGAACCCCGCGTTGCGAGCCGATCGCAGGAACATCAGCTCCCATCCGGTGACCGACAAATCCGAATCAGTGCCATATACCGGCCGGCCGACATAGCGCCAGCCGCCTCGATCGCCTTCAGGCGTCTTCGCCCAGCGCTGCGTTTCGAGCGACGCACTAAGCGCCTTGGCGATAACTTCCTGGATGCGGGCCGATCGCTCGGTATGGCTCATGCCGTAATGCTCGCTGAGCATGAGCGAAGCGATCGCGTGATTATAGGCGGCCGCTTCACCCACCTCATGCGAGACGCCGCGATTGATGCTCGCTCCTTCCGGCCCGACGCGCGCAACGAGGCCGCTCGGTTTTTGACTCGCTAGCACATAATCGGTCGCTCGTTCGAGCGGCTTGCCGTATCGCCCTTCGCCGGGCATATGACCGTGGGCCAAAAAAGCCATCACGCACAGCGACGTGACACCCGGTTGGCCGATCTCGATGCTGGGAAATGAACCATCCGCTTGTTGCTGTCCAGCAAGCCATTCCAAGGCCCGCTCGACGGCCTCGTCGACGCGCTGCCACTCGTCGGCCGGCAGTACGCTGGCTGCCGTATCGTCGCGAGTTCGCTCGGCCGCCACCGTTGCTCGAGTTTGTGCCTCTGGCAATGCTTGATTAGCGTTCTTTTCTTGCTGAGCGCCCAGCGGCACGGCAAACGCGCAAAAAACCACCACAAATACGCCCGCATACCGCGCGTTCGCGATGCCACCCGGATGAATCGTCATGATGCCCTCGCTAACGTTGATAAATGGGCAAAAGCTGGTTCGGCGCGCCGAGCGTCAATAAGACCAGCGCCGTCGTATAAGCATTGCCAAATTGTGCATCGTGATGATGGTTTTCCGCGGGCCAGGAACCATCCGGCTGCTGATTTGCGAGCAAAGTCTTAACCGCGCCCGGAAAAAACTGCTGCCAGTAACGACCGCCAATTTGATACATCGCCTGGCAGCAATTGAATAAACCGTAATGGTAACGGTCATTCTTCCAACCCTGCTGGAACGGCTCGATCTCGTTGTAATCGTTGAAATTGTGTTGCAGGATCCACTCGCCGGACTGCGTTGCCTCCGGCGCGTTGTGATAGCCCGCATGCGCCAGCGCGAGAATTCCGGCCCCCGCCATGCCGCGGCTGCGAAAATCGACGTTCTCGTCGGCCACGTAGCAAAACGCGCCATACCGCGGCGTAAACGTTCGTCGAACATAGGCCACGGCGTCGTCGATTGATTCTTCTGGCACGTCGAAGCCCGCGTTTCGTGCGGAACGCAAGAACATCAGCTGCCAGCCGGTGATCGATAAATCCGAATCCTTGTCGTCGAAGTTGTCGATATATCGCCAGCCGCCCAGATCGATCTCTCGATCCTTCGGCCAGCGTTGCATTTCGAGCGTCGCTCGTAGCGCCAGTAGAATTGCATCTTTAAGATGCTCAGAATCGGCTGGAGGCGTGGCTCCATAGAGTTCGCTTAACGTCAGCGAAGAAATTCCGTGGTTGTAGGCGCACGGCGAGCCAATGTCGTGATGTATTTCGCGCGATATCTGCGGACCTTCCGGTCCAATCAGCGTGACAAGGCCGTTGGGTTTCTGGCACCTGAGTGCGTATTCGCTCGCCCGCTTGAGTTGCTCTCCATAGGGTCCCTCGCCTGGAAGGTGCCCATGAGCCATGAATGCGAGCATGCACAGGCAAGTGACACCGGGCTGGCCCGTATCGAGCGTGGGAAACGAACCATCGGCTTGCTGCTGAGCGGCGAGCCATGCGAGCGCTCGTGCCACGGCCGTGTCAACGCGCGCCCATTCTTGCGGACTGAGAACTCCTGATGCCGCGTCAGGCGTTCGATAGATCGTCTGCCCGCTGGCGGACGCCACGAACCATAGAATTAGCGCAGTGACGCCGATCATCCGCCAAGTGTGGAAACCCGTCCGTCCCATGGTCATACTCGCACGTCACTGCGACTCGTTCTCATTCTCTGCCACGACGCTGCTGATCTGCGAGAAATACTGCTCAATAGCGCGGCGATACTGCTCGGGCGGCGCCTTGTCGCGGCCTTGCCCCAAATCGTCGCCCAGTTTGGACACCAATCGGTTCCAATCGGAAAGCTTGATGGGGCGCGGCACCTCGACACGCTGCGGCGTCGACTCCTTAAGCGCGCGGGCAACCGCACGCTGATAGGCGCGGTTGAGCTGCTGCCGCGCACGCTCCTCGTCTTGCCGCATCTGATTCATCACCATTTGCCCGGAGCCGCCGCCCGTCCCGCTTCCCGGCCGCAGCCAATCGCCGATGATTCGCAAATTCGAAGGCCGATTCGGAATGCCGAGCAGCTCGTCGATCGGCAATTCCTGCTCGAGCTGGGCGAGCAGCTCGTCGAGCGTGGGATCGTCCAGCAAGTCGGCCACTGGGTCCTGGACCGGGAGCTTGTCGAGCTCTTTGATCGCGAGTCGCATCAAATCGTCGTACGCTTGTTCGGCTTTGGCAAGCGCTTCGCCAGCCGCCTTTTGACGCTGCGTTGCGCGCGGCAACTGGTTACTGTGCAGTGCGTAGACGGAAGCCAACTGATTCGGCGATACTTGCTTGTCGAGCGTCGCGAGAAACTCGCGGGCCTTCTCGGCGATCGCCGCGGGCAGCTTGCCGTCCTGGCGCCCGAGCAGCGCGGCCAGCGACTGCTCGAGTGCGCCAAGCTTGCCCGCAAGCTGGTCCGTCTTCATGGCCAAGCGATACTGATCCACCTCCGCCGCGCCGGTGTAGTTGCCCGCCTTATGCGCGCGAATCTGGCGAACCCAGGCAGACGAGTCGGCGACGAGTCGTCGCGTATCGACTAATCGATTCGCAGCAAACAACGCGGCTTCCGCGCCTTCCTCGCGCGCGGCTAGTTGACGCAAAGTCACTTCCAGCTTATTGAGCCGCTCATACAGCGATTCGGCATCGGTGAGCATCGCGTCGATCGCCTGTTGCGAATCATTTTCGGCAGGCGCCGCCTCGGATTCGGCGGCAGACGCCTCAGCCTGCGGCGCGGTGCTTTTGACTGCGGCGCGCTGCGAATCGGCGACAAATTTTTGAGCCGTCGCGCCCAGTTCGCTGGCGGCCGTTGCCATTTCCTGGATCGTCTTCGTGGCCGCGGCCAGGTCCTCGTCCCTTGATTCCCGATCGAGCGGCAGCCAGGTTTGATAACGGCTCTGCAGCTCCCCCGCCGCCGCGGCAATCTTTGACGCGTCCTGCACCTGCTTCAGCAGCAGAATCTTCGCGATCTTCGGCCGGTCGGCATCATCGACCAGCGTCCACGCCCGCACTTCCCGTTTCAGATCCATTTGCTCCGCTATGATCCCGGCCAGCTCCTCGCGCAGATTGTTCGAGCGATGGCGCAGGGCATCCATGAACCGGCGCAGCAGCCGCGGGTCCTCGGCCAGGATGCGGGCCAACTCGGCCTGCAAGTCGCGCCGCATTTCCAGAACTTCCTTGAGCCGCTTCAGGTATTCGTCGTCCAACTCGAATTGTGCCATCTTGCGGGCATAGCGCGTGGGATCGCTATCCTGCGTTTGCAAAAGCGCCTGCGAGTTCTCCAGGTAAACCTGGTACATCTTCTTCACCTTCTCGACCGATTCGGCCAATTGGAACTCACGGCGCGTCCGCTCGTACTGACCGCGCAGCTCGGCGACCAGCTGACGTGCGCGTCCCAAATGTTGCCAGGCGTCGCGAACGCTCGTGACGCGATCTTCGCCCTCGGACTCGAGCGCTTTCCAGAAGCCACTGCGCGCCGGCCCGATATGCGCCAAGCCGATATCGGTCACTTGGAGCCCAATGAATGCATAGGGCGTGTCCGCAGTGCGCTCTTGCAACTTGGTGACAAGCTCCTGCGCTTCGACGGTCGAGCGCTCGGCGCTCGAGACGTCGCGATCGTGCGTGCCGCGCCACGGTGTGTCCGCCTCCAGCTCATCAAGCACGCCGCGGGCTGTCTTCTGCCCCTTTTCGAGCGCCTTGTCGAGTGCCGCAAGCTCCGGCGAGATCGCCATTTCCAATTTAGATCGCTGCTGCCCTTCAAAGCTGCCGGCCCATTCATCCACCGAAAGCCGCATTCGCTGGCTCGAAGCGGATTGGGCGACATCGAGCGAACGGCGAGGCATCGAGTCCCCCGGCGGCGGGTCGCCTTGCGAGGATGGCTGCTGCTCGTCACTACGGTTCGCTTGGCCGCTCTGTTGCGATTGTTGTCCGGCATTCGATTGCCGAGCCGCGCTGCGCGAGGCTTGCGCAGCGTTGCTGCGTTGCTGCCGCGAATTGGTCGCTTGCTGGCGCGAATCGGGCATTGGAGCGGCATTGTTTTGAGTTTCATTCGACTTAGCGGAAGGGTTCTGCGAATTTTGTGTCGACGACGCTTGCTGCGCCTGCTGCTCGGAACGGTTTCCTGATAGCGATTGCCGACCTGTAGTTGCGGTGCGCGGCGACTGCTCGCCTTTCGTCAGGTTATTCGGCGGCGCCGCGGTGTCGCCTGGCACTTCCTGTTTAGCCACGGTTTTATTATTGTCCCGCTTCTCTCCACCCTCCGAAGGTTTGCCGGTCTCGCGCACTTCGTTCGACGGCGGTGCTGGGACGTTAGGTCGCGATTCCGACTTCGGCGGCGAGCCGCCGCGACCAGTTTGAGTATCGGCTGCAAGGTCTTTCAATGGCGGTGAACCGGATCTCGGTTCGCCCGCTCCGACGTTCGACTTTATTCCCTTCGCCGTCGCCTGAGGGCTTTTTGACGCAGTTTGCTGATTCGCCGCGTCTGTCGGCGTCGCCGCCGTCTGAGATGTCTCTGGTTGGTTTTCGCGAGTTGCCACCTGAGGACCGCTCGATGGCCTGGCCGTCTCCGCCTGTTTTGCCGCAGTCTTCATCGTCGATGGCTGACCGGCCCTGGGTTCGCTCGCCGGCTGTTCCGACAAAGCGGTCGTCTGCGCCTCCGCACCGCCGCGGTCCTCGCGCACGCGAATCTCGTAGCTCAGCTCCATGCCGTCTTCAACCATGAATGTATTGAGATCCAGTGCCACGCTCTCCTGCACGGAACGCGCGCCCGTTTGCTCGCCAAGCGGGATGGGAATCGACGCAATGGGCGCCGGCTCCTCGCCGCCAGCAGCCTCGTCGTAAACCAATAGCTCGGCCGATTCGATGCCCACATCGTCGCTGGCCGAAAAGGTGATTTGAATCGTGTCATCCGGCCGCACGGCCACCTTGTCGTCGGGCGTGAGCACTTTCACGGTCGGCGGCCTGTCCTCATAAACCGTGAACTGACACTTTGGAGGCCGCCGATTCGTAAGGCCGTGCGGCTCGGTGAGGACCGGAGTTAGTGTAAAACTTTCAGCAAGCGTCGTGTTCCAGCGGAACCAACCATCCTCATCGACGGCAAGCTGCACGAATTTATCATTGCCGAGCTGAAGTTCAATGCTTTTTACCGGCGCCCTGGGGCGAAGCGCCAACTCGAGATTGCTTTTCTCAAGAGCCGAAACACGCTGGGGCAGCTTATCGAAAGTCTTCGCCGGTTGGCGCGTGTACGACGGCGGCGTCACAGTCAGCTGCACCTTTTCGATTTCCGGCCGGTCCGCGACGCCGACCGTATACCAATCGGTCTGGCCGTCGCCGGCGCGAAATCGATAGTCGAACGGCTCCTGCACGGTGCGCACGCGGTGCGAAAACGCAATCGGCGACTGGCCGTGAGCTACCAGCGCGATTTCCCGCTGCGGATTGGCCGCAGAGCGCACGAACAGCGTGGCCCGCTCCACGGGAATACCCTCCACCTCGGCCGCGAGCGCCAGCGGTTCGCCGCGCCCGACGACGACATTGCCCGGTACATTCACAAGCTGCGTGGCCGAGATCGACGAGCCCGGCATCCAAAACCGCTTGAGCAGCACGAGCGTACGTTGAGAATCCAAGACGACCGCGATGCCCAATACGGCCGTGACCGCCGTGAGGCCAAGCATCGCCCGCCTCAGTGTCGATGTCGAGACAATTTGTTGTGGCTCTACGTGCGGCTCCCAGCTGGCTGCCTCGGTTGCGACGCGGCGTAGCATGGCGGGATGCATCACCTGCGGGTCGTCGGCGTTACTGCCCAGCCGCGTCATCGTCGTCCACCGCTCGGCGAGCTGCGGAATCTCACGATCAACATCCGTCGCGATCCGCTCCAAACCAAGTAGGCGGCGGAATGCCATCACCAGCCAACCCGCGCTAGTGAGCGCTGCCGCGCCAAGGGCCGCGGCGGTCAACACCACGCGCCACCCCGAATCGTACAGCGTCGCCAGATAATCGATGAGCATGGCCACGCCCATGGCGGCCAGCAGAACGGTTATTGCCGCCACCATGGCGCTCGCCACATGCACCCATACCTTGCGCTGACGAACCAAGCGCAGCTTCCGCAAAATGGCAAACGGCACGGCTGGATACGACGTCGACTGACTCATGCTTCACCCTTCCATCTTCGGCGAAACTCTTTTTAATATTCTCGCAAAGGCGCTAAGACGCAAAGGCAGGAACGGTAATGTTAACCGATTAAAGTCCAAGATGATCTATTTGCATCGTGATGCCGCATTGCTCACCCCATCGTTTTTTCTTTGCGCCTTGGCGCCTTTGCGTGAGACTTTTTTGGAACTTATACCAACCCCTTCGCCTTCCTTACGATCCACTCCGTAAACAGGCATCCCAGCACAATGAACAGGTTCGACCAGCGGTTCCACAGCGGCGTGCGCTGGATGGTTTCGTTCACCTCCGGCGTGAATGAAACAAGCTGCAGCACCTCGCTTATCGCTGTGGGTGGAATCACTTGCCCGCCGGTCATTTGCGCGATCTGTTCCAGCAGCGGAAGGTTGCAATGTGTATTGAGCATTTCGATGCTGTCACCCGACGTGATGGTGATCGTGGCCTTGGCTTGATTCTC
>DATFGJ010000146.1:0-2402 GCA_035249585.1 Lacipirellulaceae bacterium | reverse complement strand
AATTGAAGCCGGGGGCGGACGGCCTGTTGCGCGCGGTAGCCGCAGATTTGACACAGAACTATTCACAACAGATGATCGGCATCGAAGGCCATGCCGACGGCAGTCCGGTCGCTTCCCCGCAATTTCCGACGGATCAGCATCTGTCGGTCGCCCAGGCGATGGCGGCCTACGATGTGTTGACCCGTGCCGGTGGAATGCCGCCCCGGCAGCTATTTGTCGTCGGTCACGGCGGCAGCCACCCCATCGCTTCGAACGCCACGGAGGCCGGCCGGGCACGAAACCGCCGCATCGAGCTGGTCATCTATCCCGAGACGATGCGGCGCTAAGCGCGCTGACCGGTGCCTCCCCGCCGGGTAGAATGTCTTTGGCGTGAACCTGGTAACGAGTACGTTTGTCCGGCCAAGCGCCGCCAATCAATGCGCGGGGCAAGTCCCGCGGCTAAACTCGCATTGTGCCAAACGTTTCCTGTATCCCGCCTCCCGCATCCTGCCCCCCTCCATCAATGATCGCCATCGTCGACTACGAGATGGGAAACCTTCGCAGCGTGCAGAAGGGGCTGGAGCACGTCGGGCACTCGGCAACCATCACGAGCGACCCGGCCGTTCTTGCCGATGCGAAGAAAATCGTGCTGCCGGGCGTGGGCGCGTTCCGCGACGCGATCGCGGCGCTGCGCGCGCGAAAGCTTGTTGAACCGATTCGCGACGCGGTCGCAGCCGGCAAGCCCTTTCTGGGCATCTGCCTTGGGTTGCAGCTGATGTTCGACAAAAGCTTTGAGGACGGCGAGCACGAAGGGCTAGGGTTGATTGCAGGCGACGTTGTGCGGTTTCGCCTTTCGAATGGGTACAAAGTTCCGCACATGGGCTGGAATCAGGTGCGCTTCCGCCGCCGCTCGCCCGTGTTTGAGGGCATCGACGATGGCGCGCACTTCTACTTCGTTCACTCCTATTACGTCGCGCCGCGGGACAAGCACATTGTGGCCACGGAAACCGAATATCCGACGCCGTTCTGTTCCAGCATCTGGCGCGACAATTTGTACGCCGTGCAGTTTCATCCCGAAAAGAGCCAATCGGCCGGCTTGCGTCTGCTCAAGAACTTCGCCGAGCTCGACTAGCGGCAGGATGCCGGATGCGGGATGCAGGGGACAGGGCAACAGCATTCGTCACGGCCACCAATTCTTTCCCCTCGCCCCCACATCCGGCATCCTCATCCCCGGCTATTCAAAAAGTCTTTTGGCAGAATAACTTGCGCACCGGGGGCACCATGCTCGCCCCTTGAAACGCGCCGCCTGCTATGGCATATTTGACGTTCTGTCGCTTCTCGAGCTTGCCCGGCCGATCGGCCGTGGCCTTTGACGGAACGAACTCCATGCAAGTCTGGCCGGCGATTGATCTTCGCGGTGGAAAATGCGTCCGGCTGCGGCAGGGCGACTACCAGCAGGAGACCATCTTTGCCGACGACCCTGCGGCGGTCGCCCGGCAATTTGTCGACCAGGGCGCCCGCCATCTGCACATCGTCGACCTGGAGGGCGCCCGCGAGGGCCTGCCGGTGAATTTGCCTAGCGTCCAGGAGATACTTTCCTCGGTCGATATCGAGTGTGAGCTTGGCGGCGGCATTCGCGACGAGCAATCGGTGCGCGAGCTGTTGGATTTCGGGCTGTCGCGGCTAGTGATCGGCACCTCCGCGCTAGTCGACCCGGAGTGGTTTCGCGAGGCCTGCCGGCAGTATCCCGGCAAACTGGCACTGGGCATCGATGCCCGCGATGGACTCGCGGCGACGGATGGCTGGCTGAACACCAGCCAAGTGACGGCGATTGACTTGGCGCGGCAGTTTGCGCGGGAGCCGCTGGCGGCGATTATTTACACCGATATCGCCAGCGACGGCATGCTGGCCGGCCCCAATATCGCGGCGATGGCTGAGATGCAATCGGCCGTCAATGTGGCCGTAATTGCTTCCGGCGGCGTGACCACAGTCGAAGACATCGCCCGGCTGGCCAAGGCCGGCCTCGCCGGCTGCATCATCGGCCGCGCGCTTTACGAAGGAACGATCACGCTGGCCGAGGCGATCCAGGTGGCGGAGTCGGGCAACGGAAAAAGCACGCATTGAGAATTCACGGCGAGCCCGTTGCAGCGGGCGGAAATAATCAGGTGGGTGAGTAAGTGGACCATCCTTTGGATGGTGCCCGGTGAGTAGGTTCACAAATTTGGAACTTACTCACTGACTCACTTACTCACCTACTCACCGTATCATCCACGGAGTCATCATGGCCAAGAGCGTCGAGGACATTCGCAACATCGCCGTGTGTGGGCACGGCTCGTCGGGCAAGACTACGCTTGTCGATCAGCTCCTCGTGAAGACAGGCGCCGTCAGCGGGCAACCCAGCGTCGACGCCGGCACGAGCATCT
>DATFGJ010000145.1:0-5444 GCA_035249585.1 Lacipirellulaceae bacterium | reverse complement strand
CCAGTAGGTAGCTGATTACACGATCACCGCGGAGCGCTTTCGACTCGTCTTTGTCTTGATCTCGATCTCGCGCCCAAGGCGGTAAAGATACTTGCCCAGCAAGTCGGCCGTCATGCCTGAAATCTTGCCATTGATGAGTTCACTCACTCGGATGTCAGCCTCTTCCGCGCCGAAACCTAGATCGTCAAATACATTCCCGCGCGAGACGTGCGTCGGCTTATTTTCCCTTGCGGGCATTTTCTTCTCCTCCAATAGTCGCGTCTTCACAGCCTTCGGCCGCGCGGTGCCACTGCTGGCTCGTCCAGCAGTGCTTCTTTGTATCAGCGCCTTGCGGCGGTTGCTCTAGTTAGTCGCGGCCACTTGTTTTCGGCCACTAAGTGTGCTAATGTACACTTCACGTTGTGTGAAGCTTTCAGCTGCCTGCGGTGAGCTTGCCGAACCGTCAGCCGGCCGATGCAGCCGACTGCGCTACCGCTGCGCGCCGACGGGGGCCTTGATAGGGTGTGTCCAAATCGCAGCAGATGTCCAAAAGTATGTGTGGGGAGTTTTGGACATCTGACACACCTGCCTCGAACTGCCTGACGAGTTTCGCCCCACCTGGAGGAATTTTGCACCACCCCCGAGGCGAAATTCAGACAATTTCGCCTCACCGCCACTCAGCAAACGCCAACCAGCAAACGACTTGCAGCGAGCGCGCGAGGCGAAATTGGACGAATTTCGCCTCACCAGAAAAAAGAAAAAATATGAGTGAGGCGAAAATCACGACACGGCCCCCCAAACCGCGCCAGCGCGGCGTCGGCCGCATCACACGAAGATGCTCAAAACTCAGTGGGGGAGTTTTGAGCATCTTCGCCGTTTCCCGACAGACATGCACACAAGCGCGAGCCGAAGCCTCTGCCAGGCTGCCGCCATTTGCACCGTCGACCAATGGCGCGCCACCATGGCCGCGACGGGCGAGGATACCGTAAAGCCGGACGATTTCCCGTCGCCGTTCGGGGCCGCATTCGTGGCGCGGCGTAAGTTCAAGCTGCGAACCATCTTCGGCAGAGCGTGGAAAATTGACTTCGGGCCGCGGCGCAGTAGGCTTTCTAAGCGGCTGCGGCCTTTTGTTGAACGCACTTCTGATGGCCCGTTTCGGGTTACGCCGCGGTCGATGTTGCTTTGTTTCCACGGGAGGTTTCTATGCGCCGGTTTACGCATATCAGTTTGATGCTCGCCGCTGTCATTGCCCTCATGTCGGGCGACGCTTCGTGGGCGAAGCACGGCCATGGCGGATCCAAGGGCGGCGGCGGAAAAAGTCACCAAGGGGGCTCCAGCTTCCATGGCCATGGCGGCAGCAGTAAGTCAAGTGCCGGGTCAAACCATCGTGGCAAAACAAAATCTTCTTTTGCCACGAAGCACGATGCAAAGAAGCACGTTGTGAATGGCAGCGATCAGCCTTGGAGCAAGCATTACGCGCGCGAGCAGCGGAAGCTGGATCACCGCCATCGGGTGGCCGATCATCTTCGCGAAGTAAGCGCTTCCAATGGCAACGAGCACCTCAAGCAGGTCGCCGACGACATGGATCGGCGCGCCCAGGCACACTACGACAAGCAGATGGAAAAGATAAACCGAAAACATGGCCTGGACGACGAAGCTGACGGTTCGGATGAATCGGAGCACGACGCTGACCATTCGCACGGCGGCGCCGACGAATCGCTCGATGATTCCCACGAATTCTTTAACGACACCAACAAAGATTTAGATGAATTGGGCCGAAAGCTGACCGGTACCGAAAATGCCGCGGCCCGGCAATTGCGCAACGAAACGCGGAAACTGACCAGGCGGATGGAAGCGGTCGAGAGAATGCGAGCCCTGGGCGAAGAGACTGGGAACGAGAGTATGCTCCAGGAGGCCGACCGGCTTGAGCAGCAGGCCCTGGACCACTTCCACCAGCGGATGGAAAAGCTGGGCGAATTCCGGCAGCGGCACGGCTTGCCGGACATCGAGCATCACCACGCGCCGTGACGGGAGAGCTCCGCGGCCGTGCTCGGAAATGAATCGGCTGCTTGCGGTCCGCGGCCAGCGCAGACGGTTCGTGGAGTCGATTGCGAGGTGAGACTATGCGTGGAAATCCGCTGTTTTTCGCTCAAGTGAATATATTTACGCAAGTCGATCATTCCAGGCAATTCCTTCCTATCCGCGGCAGCGCATTTCGCGTATACTGTAGTGCAGTCGGTTTGACGACGCGAAGGTAGCACGCATTTCTTTTGAAAGATCGGCCTGCTTCATTCTCTCTCGCCAGGCCCACGTGGCGGACCACCACCTTGGTCCCTTTCGCCTCGACCCGGAAAGTTTTCGTGAGGGGTCGGCTCTGTCCTGAGTGAGGACTGTTTTTTGCAGGAGTATTTCCGTGGGTAAGAAGCTTTATGTAGGCAATCTAAGCTACAACGTTGACGGCGCCCAACTTGAAGAGATGTTCTCCAAGTACGGCACCGTGCGGAGCGCTGAAGTGATTCAAGATCGGGACACGGGCCGAAGCAAGGGCTTTGGGTTCGTCGAGATGGCGGATGATAACGCCGCTCGTGAGGCGACCGAGGGTTTAAACGGCACCGAGCAGGACGGCCGAGCCCTGACCGTCAATGAAGCCCGTCCGAAGGCGGAACGAGGCGGTGGCGGTGGCGGTGGAGGCTATGGCGGTGGTCGCGGCGGCGGCGGCCGCGGGAGCTACGGCCGGCGATAAATCGGTCCGAAAAATAATGAAACAAAACTGGCCGCGGGGCGATTTACCTCGCGGCCAGTTTATTTGCTGGGCGAAGTGCTCGAAGACGCCACTTCGCGGTGAAACGGAACGGACTTGCCGGCAACTTCAAACGGTCATGCACCATGAGTAGTGAAAAGTCCGTGCTAATTGTACCTCCGCCTCCCAAGCATCTTTGCCCGGTGTGTGGAAAACCGTCGTATTCATTGGGCGGCGTTCACCCGCAGTGTGCGATGCATCAAGCGGATGGGCCTCGGCTTGCCAGACTTCGGGCCGCAAAAGCGGCGGCACCGAAAACGAAGAAACCCGTCCGACGGACTTGGGACAAGACCTGTCCCGTCTGCAGCGAGAAGTCCCATGTCACGAGCAAGGTTTGCAAATGCGGTCACAAGTTCGTTAATCGCCAGTAGACGCCATTTCATAACCCCGTGGGGCAGGCATTCTTGCCTGCCTTCTTTGGCAGACAGGAATGTCTACCCCACGTTTTGAAACCGGGATCGGCCGGGCTCATAGACCCCGGCTACAGTTGATTACACTCCACGTTTGTAAAGGAACCTCATGCCAAAGAATCCGAACACGTTCCAAAAGCGCCAGCGCGAATTCGAAAAGAAGCGAAAGGCCGAGGACAAGCGAAAACGCCGACAGGCGTCCAAGAGCGCGGCAGCAAATCGGACCGCGCCGCCTTCGACGGATGGCGACAAGTCGGATTCCACGAGTTAAGTTCCGCAGCACGGCAGTTATTTGAAAGCTATCGAAAGAGGCCGTGAATGAATACCGAAGAACTGCGCGCCACAATTTGGGATGACCTCTTTCGGGCCAAAACTTCCAAGTCGGTGGGTGAAATCGCAGCACTGACAAGGCATGATGTTACCGATGTTCAGGAGGCCGTGGAGCACGAGTGGTTCAAGTTGAACGAAGACCGCGTATCGATCGCCATGGCGACTCCTGAACTTCGCTAGCGGTAACATATGGGCTGGCGCCCCCACTCTTGGGAGCGCTGCATCTAAGTTAGCCAACCGACGGATTTCGACCGCGATATGTCGTTGCCAAAGCGACCGCCGGATGGTTGGCGCTCGTCGGCCCGTTCTGCATAATGGCATGTGCCAGGGAATGCGTGGCCCCTTGCGCCACACTGAAGGCGTCGCCAACGCACTAGTTGCCGAACGCAATTATGCACGAAGATCCTGGCCCACATTCGGCACGGTCCCATTCGGCTTGCGTTTACACGCTGCAAGAGGTCGAGCAGCATTTCACCGAACTTGTGGCCAACGTTCAGGATCACGCCATTTTCCTGCTCAATCCGGATGGCATAGTCATTAGTTGGAATGCGGGTGCCCGGCGGATCAAGGGCTACGCCGCCGGCGAGATCATCGGCCAGCCGTTTACCCGTTTCTATCCGCAAGAGGCGATCGACCGCGCCTGGCCGCAAGAGGAGCTCCGGCGCGCGGCCGCGAGCGGCCGCTTCGAGGACGAAGGCTGGCGCGTGCGCAAGGACGGCTCGTTGTTCTGGGCCAACGTCGTTATTACCGCGGTGCGGACGGACGAGGGCCCGCTGCGCGGCTTTCTGAAGATCACGCGCGACCTCACGGAGCGCAAGCAAGCCGAAGAGAAGCTCCGTCAAAGTGAAGAGCGGCTGCGCCTGATGATCGAGAGCGTGAGGGACTACGCCATCTTCATGCTCGATACCCAGGGGCATGTTGCCACTTGGAACGCCGGTGCCGAACGCATAAAAGGCTACACGGCTGATGAGATCATTGGCCAGCATTTTTCCGTGTTTTTTACCTCGGAGGACTTGGCTGAGGGCAAGCCCGCCAAAGAGCTGCAGCTTGCGGCCACCACTGGCCGATTCGAGGACGAAGGCTGGCGCGTACGCAAGGACAAATCGCATTTTTGGGCCAACGTCATCATCACGACCCTACGCGACAAAGAAGGCACGCTCCGCGGCTTTGCCAAGATTACGCGCGACATGACCGAGCGCCGCCAGGTCGAAGCGCTGAGGGTCGCTGACCGGCAAAAGAACGAGTTTCTCGCCATGCTGGCGCATGAGTTGCGCAACCCGCTGGCGCCAATCCGCAATGGCGTGCAGCTGCTGAAGATGCTGCGCGACGAGGCTGCGATCCACGAGACCACCGAGATGATGGAGCGGCAGGTCCTGCAGCTGGTGCGCCTCGTGGACGATCTTATGGACATCTCCCGGATCATCACGGGCAAGATTCATCTCGAAAAGGAGCCGGTCGAAGTCAGCGCCTTCGTTAACCGAGCGATCGAGGAGGTTCAGCCCACCATCGATGCGGGCGGTCATGAGCTGATGCTCGCGATGCCAGCCCGCCCGATACTCGTCGACGGCGATCTCGTCAGGCTATCCCAGGTGATCAGCAATCTGCTCAGCAACGCGGCCAAGTTCACCGAGAAGCCGAGCCAGATAGCGCTTTCGGTGGAGCGCACAGAGGACGAAGTGACGATCCGCGTGCGCGATCGCGGCGTGGGAATGACGCCCGACGAAACCGGCCGCGTTTTTAACCTCTTCGTGCAGGCCGATTCGTCGCTCGCGCGGAAGCGAGGCGGTCTGGGCATCGGCCTGACGCTCGTGAAGCGCATCGTCGAATTGCATGGCGGAACCGTCGAGGCCACCAGCCCGGGCCCGTCGCAAGGAAGTGAGTTCATCGTTCGATTGCCGGCCTCTTCCGAGACGCACTCGCCATCC
>DATFGJ010000144.1:0-2367 GCA_035249585.1 Lacipirellulaceae bacterium | reverse complement strand
TGGTTCAGATCCGAGAGCATGCCGATCGACACGGGATCATCGGCGTTGATGATGGCGACGCCATCGGGCTGTAGATAGTTAAAAATGCGGCGCTTTGCGTTTCGATAATTTTCGAGCGAGCCGTGCCAGGCCAGGTGTTTCCTGCCAACTTGCGAGATGCACACAGCATCAAGCGTTACGCCAGCCGGAACTTGAGTGCTCAATTCGCGGCTGGAAAGCTCCACCGCGGCATGGGTCGCGCCGGCTGCGACCATCTCAGCAAGCGAACGGGCCAGCACCGGTGGAGTCAGGCGTTCACCCAGCGGCGGTCGATCCTCGAAGCCGTCGGCGAAGCCGAACGAGTCCAAACTTCCGAATGTGCAGCCGGCATGGCGGAAAATCGACGACAGCAACCTCGTGACGGTCGTTTTTCCATGCGTGCCGGTTACGCCAATGACTTTCATTTGCCGTGACGGATCGCCGACAAGCGCCTGGCACAATCGGCCATACGCGGCTCGGCTGTCTGTCACGACGCATTGCGGCACGTCAAACACCGGTAGTGGCCGCTCGCAGATAATCGCCGCGGCGCCGCGCCGAACTGCCTCCACGGCTTCGTCATGACCATCGCGATCGGCCTCGACCATGGCGACAAACACATCACCGCACTCGACTTGGCGCCAGTCGCTCGTGCAGCTGGCCGCGCGAAGATTGGGTGGGCAGTCGCCTTGAATGTGGCCGGCCAGCAGATGCCGGAGCGAGATACCGGTCGCAAAATGCGGTTTTTCTACCACGCGGAGGCCTCCTTGCCTGCGGTGTGGCGCCTTCGGAAAAGCGCACTCGCTGCCGGCGGCCAATCCCTGGGTTCCAATGCCGGCGATGGGAGCGGCCGGATGTTGGAGAATTTCCGTGGCGGCGTCAAGGCAGGTTTTCGAACGTGACAGCATGACCGCACTTTGCAAGCAACACCAAATCGTCTATAGGCCCAGTTCAATGTGACAGTTAGCGGCCCGCAGGCGGGGCGCGCTAAATAGAAATAGCGGCGCTACGACCTACAATAACCGCATGGCCCAGGATGACTTTGACATCGATCGCCTCGCGGCATACCTGCACATGATGCCGGAGGCAATCGCGAAACTGGCGGAGCGCGGCAAGCTGCCGGGGCGGCGCGTCGCCGGCGAGTGGCGTTTCTCCGCGCCAGAGATTCATCACTGGCTCGAAGACCGCATCGGGCTGTCGGATGATGATGCATTAGTTGCCATGGAAGGCGCGCTCGACCGCGCCGCCGGCGATGTGGATCTCGATCAAGTCTCGATCTCCGACTTGCTTAAAAGGGAAGCCATCGAGGTGCCGCTGGATGCGCGCACGCGAGGAAGCGTCATTGCAAAAATGACGGAGCTGGCTGCGCGCACGCACCTCTTGTGGGATGTGGAGAAAATGGCCGACGCCGTGCGCGCTCGCGAAGAAATGCACTCTACGGCGCTGGAGGGCGGCGTGGCGCTATTGCACCCGCGGCGGCCGATGCCGGCGATCCTGGCCGAGGCGGTGCTCGCCCTGGGAATCTCGCACGGCGGCATTCCGTTCGGCAGCGGCGGCAGCCTCACCGACATATTCTTCCTGATTTGCTCCACGAGCGACCACGAGCATTTACGGATTCTCGCCCGGCTAAGCCGCGTGATCAACGACCAGGCATTTCTCGCTGCGCTTCGCAGTGCCGAGGATGCTGCGACTGCGCATCGACTCGTGCGCGAACGGGACGCGGCAGTTCGCGACGTCTGAGAGCACACAAACAATGGGCCTTCTGGATTACATTGCGAAGCGCACGGACCGGCGACGGGCGGAAACGATTTGCCGGTTGGCGATGGCAGACCCGCGGAACGGCTCGAACCGGCGCAACCAGGCCGTCGTGCAACTCGTTGGCGATGTCGAGCATCAGGATTTTTGTGATGCGGTTGCGCTCGTGCGCTCAACTGCTCGCGTCGCTGACGCCGAGGGCGCATCGCCGGAGCTGATTGTTGTCGCACAAAGCCGGCCGCAAACAGTGCGCCTCGCTGATGTGGAGCGATTGCGACGGCGACACCCGCTGGCGGGCATTGTGGCGTTACTCGGCACATGGTGTGAAGGCGAGACGCGCACAGGCCGCCCTTGGCCGGGAATCTTGCGGCTGTACTGGTACGAGTTTCCGGCGTGGCTCGGCCGGCAATTGACGTTGCGGGCCGCGGGCCGCTGCCCCGATTGGTCGCAGTGCGATGTCGGACTTCGGATTTCGGATTTCCCGCCGCGGCGGATGAACTCCTTGCGGATTGCCCGCACGACCCCGCGCGGAGTGATCCAGCTTACCACCGCAAGCCGCGAAACGGCCGACGCGCTGTCCGATGTGTTGGCGTCGGC
>DATFGJ010000143.1:0-3392 GCA_035249585.1 Lacipirellulaceae bacterium | reverse complement strand
CGGCGGCGGCTGCCCCGCCGCCCGCGCGCGGAGCTTCTTTTTTCGCGTTGAACACCTGCTTGAGCACCCAAGCCAGCGTCGCCAACAGCGCGAATACGCTGCCAATAATTTCGCCGATGTCGGCCAGCAAAATTGGGGGAGGGCCTGCCGCCATTAGTTTACTTTCGCACCGGGACGCTCGCCGTGGCGATCGCGCCCCGCATATTGGTATCGGCTTGCACGTTCTGCAGCTTGTAGTAATCGAGGATGCCCAGCCGGCCGCTGCGAAACGCCTCGGCCATCGCCAGCGGCACCTCGGCCTCCGCTTCGACCAGCTTGGCGCGGTTCTCTTCGATCTTGGCCAGGTTCTCCTGTTCTTGGGAGACGGCCATGGCGCGGCGGCCCTCGGCCTGGGCGCGGGCCACGCGCGTATCGGCTTCGGCCTGGTCGGCCTGCAGCCGGGCACCGATGTTCGCACCCACGTCGATGTCCGCGATGTCGATCGACACGATCTCGAACGCGGTCTGCGAGTCGAGCCGCCGGCCGAGCACGGCCTTCGAGATGCGGTCCGGATTCTCTAGCACCACGGCATGAGTTTCTGCCGAGCCGATGGCGCTGACGATGCCTTCGCCGACGCGAGCGACAATCGTTTCCTCGGTGGCCCCGCCGATAAGCTGATCCAGATTGGCCCGCACCGTGACGCGCGCTTTCACCTTGAGCTGGATGCCGTTCTTGGCCACGGCGTCGAGCGTGGGCCGCTTGCTGTTCTTGGGCGGGCAATCGATCACGCGCGGATAAACGCTCGTTTGCACGGCCTCGAGGATGTTGCGCCCGGCCAGGTCGATCGCGGTGGCCCGCTTGAAGCTCAGCTCGATAATCTTCGCCTTGCGCGCTGCGATCATCGAGCGGATCACCAGTGGCACATTGCCGCCGGCCAGGTAGTGGGCCTCGAGCGCCTTCGTGGTGATGCCTTCGCTGTCGTAGAGCCCGGCCTGCACGGCCATGATCTTGCTGCGAGTGATGACTGTTGGGTTAACCTTGCGGAACGTCATTCGCACGAGGTCGAGGAAGCCGACGCCCGCCCCGGTGGTGACCGATTGAATCCAGAGGCGAAAATAACGGGCGAAAACCGCAAAGAAGGCCAGGCCGATAATCAGCAAGAAGACCAATAGCGCCAGCCACAACACATTGCCGCCGAAAAACTCACCTTGCTGCGCAAGTAGGACGGCGCTATTCGGCATGGAGGCATTTAAAGCCGAAATATCGATCATTTATTGTGTCCTTTGAGCGAAGTGCACGCGGGAGTGGAGGCCCTGCACCTAAGGCGATAGCTAACAATCACTTGTAGTCGGTTGAGCCGGGTTTTTCAAGCACGGGGCGGGGAGCACGGAGCGTGGAGCGGGGAGCGGGGAGCATGGGGCGGGGAGCATGGAGCGGAGAGCATGGAGCACCGACTTAGTGCTTCGGAACAAGAGTGCTCAGATCAGGGAGTACAAAGTACGGAGTACAGAATACGTGGTACAGAGTACGTCCCAGCTTTAATCCTGATCTCCCTGCTCCTCGCTCCCTGCTCGCCGCTTCCTACGCCAGCGGGTCTTCGAGCGAATCGATGCCGAGCTCTTCGATCGGGCGTGAGAGAAGGTCGCCAGGATTCTGATGGCTGGGACGCTGGTCCTTGCCTGCCGGCCGCACGACCACGCGGTTGGCGCGCACTTCGGCGACGACCACGTAGGTGCCCGGCTCGATGGCTTGCCCTTGGGTGACGGCATCGATCATCTGGCCGTCGATTTCGACCGCGCCGCTGGGAAGCATTTTTGTTCGGGCCACACCGACTCGGCCCAACAGCGCGCGCCGGGGATCTTCCGGCAGCACCTCCTCATCGGTGGGCAGCTCCCCGAGAAACGCCTTTCCCATCGGCGTTCGCGGCCAGTATTTGAACGCCAGCGCCACGAGAGTCGGCACAGCGAAGACCGTTACGGCGGTAAAGATGAGGCCTGTGGTCGGGCCGGTAGTCGCGGAGTCCTGAAAGGCGATAAAGATCGAGCCGATGAACGAGACCGCGGCAAGAATGCTGATGATGCCGCCCGAGGGAATAAACACCTCCATCACCACCAGCACACAGCCGATCAGCATCAGCAGAATCGCCCATGCGATATCAGGAAGCGTATCCATGGTAAACACAGTATATCGATGAGGAAACAAACGGGCCAACGAGCAACTCTCATGCCGCCGGCAAACGATTATAGCTGCGCTATGCAAGCCAATGCTACGCTTTGGCAACCGTCCTGAGGGCGACGCTCAATGCTCCGGAGCGCCAGCTTAAAGAGACGCGCCGCCGCCTGGTGGTTCACTTCGGTTACGTGCGGCAATGGTTAAGTTTCGTCGAGAGCGATCGCATTAGCCGGACGGCGACTGAGCAAGCTTAACCCGTTATTTTAATTAGCGGGATTCGAGTTGACTGATGACTGCCACTGCGTTTGCTCTTTTTGGACTGCCGCGAGTGCTTCGGCATCGCCTAGCTTGTCGAGGACCGCAGTCAATTCGCGATAATGCTGCCCCATGAATTGGTGGGTCAACTCAAAGATAGGTTGTTGGGCGACTGACCGCTTCTGATTTACCAGCGCCTCCTCGAAGAGCTTGCGTGCTAGAGTGAGATCGCCACGTTCCGTTGCCAGCACGCCTAGGTTATTGAGCGTCGCGCCGACACGGCTGTGATATTCGGACACAAACGGGTCACTTGAGGCAAGTCGCTGCCACTCTCCAAGCGATTTTTCAAGGTGGATTCTTGCCTCTTCATAACGATCGGCGTTGTTGTAAACGTACAGCAGATGGCCCAGATTGTATTGGCACATCGCCAGCATCTGGCGCCATACGAGTTTTTCCGGATCGGTACGAACGGTAAGCTCCAGTAGTGGCAACGCCTGACTGTAGGAGTATTCAGCGTCGCCATGGCGGCCTGCTTTCGTGCAGACCACGCCCATATTGTAATGATTTTGCCCTAGTGACGTGGCATACTTTGTCTCGTCCGACGTTTGGCGCCGGAGTTCTTCGAGAATCTTGCGAGCGTTCAGCAACTGCGTTGCGGCAGTCTTTAGCTCTCCTCTCTTCAACAGAAATGTGGCGTAATCATTGAGGCAACCGACGAGTGCACCGCGAGCATCAATTTGTTCCTGAGAACCTGGATCAAAATTGGCCTGCATTTGTTCTGCGTGAGCTAGAGCCTCTTGATAAGCTTTTTTTGCCTCGTCATTTCGTCCAGCTTCGCCCAATTCGTATGCATTTTCCAAGCTGCTGGCACGCAAAAGGGACAAGTAGGTAGGCCACGTCGTGGGGTCGACGCCATTCTGCCTCGCCAATTCTTCATAAAAGTGAATTCCCCGCCGCATCAGTTCCCTTTGTTTTTTTGTCATCCG